>JAJUJN010000359.1 GCA_029265335.1 Alcaligenaceae bacterium | reverse complement strand
GAAGACGTCGACAAAGCCGTTACCTATGGCTTTGGTTTGCGCTTTGCCGTGCTCGGCTTGCTCGAGTTCATCGACTGGGGCGGCGGCGACATCCTCGCCTACGCCAGCCGCTATCTCTCCGAAGCCACCAGCTCGTCGCGTTACACAGCGCCCGAGATCATCGAACGCAATATGGCAGAGGGTCGGGTTGGCTTGCGATCGGGCGAAGGTTTTTACAACTATGGCGATCGCGATGTCGATGCTTACCGGGCCGAAAAGCTCGGCGCTTTCGTGCAGATGCTGCGCCAGCAGGGTTTGTTGCAACCGCCAGCGTGAGCTGGCGCCCACTCGTTCGCCTCACAGCACAGTTCATAACAACACCAACACGGCGATTTCAAATCACCATTCAGTACTGTTTCCCCATAAGGAGCACACCATGAAGAGACTCTTCCAGCGGGCCGCCCTGGCCGGCCTTATTCTCGGCGCACTGCCCACACTGGCCAACGCTGCCGACACCCTGCGTGCGGTCACCGCGTTCCCAACCAACCTGGCTTTTGCTCAATCCTTCCTCGGCTTCGTCGACGAGGTGAACAAGCGCGGCGAAGGCGTTGTGCAGATCGACTACATCGGCGGGCCCGAAGCCATCCCCCAAAACCAGCAGATCGATGCATTGCGCCGCGGCGTGGTCGATATGCAATACGGCCCCTCCAGCTTCTATCTGGGCCGCATGCCCGAAGCCGATGCCTGGGTGGGCGCTACGGTCACCCCCATGGAAGCCCGCAAGAACGGCGGCTTCGAGGTCATGCAACAGGCGTTTCGCGACAAACTCGGCGTGGAACTCATCGGTCACATCGAGGGCGGCGTGCAGTTCCATATCTACCTGATCGACGAACCCAAGCGCGATGCCAACGGCAAAGTCGATTTCTCCGACCTGCAGATTCGCTCGCAGCCGATCTACCGCGCCTTCTTCGAAGACCTTGGCGCCATACCAATCTCGGTGAACGTGCCCGATGTGTACACCGGCCTAGAGCGCAAAACCTTTGATGGCGCCGGCTGTCCCATCATCGGCATCAAAGACCTCAATTGGGATCGTTTCCTGCGCTATCGCATCGATCCCGGGTTCTTCTCCACCGACCTCGGCATTACCGTGAACCCCAAGGCCTGGCAGGCATTGAGCCCTGAATCACGCGCCCTCATCGAAGAGGTGGCAGTGGAGTGGGAGCAGCGCTCTTTCGATAACTTCCAGGCAGAAATCGAAGCCACCGACAAGCTGGTGCGCGAAGAAGGCATGACCGTGATCACGCTCGACGACGAGCAAGCTGCGGAGTTTCTCGACGCAGCCTACGACAGTGCCTGGGCTCGCATGAAAGAAGCCGGCACGCCACATTACGACGCCCTGCGTGAGGCTTACTACGACCGCTGATCCTTTGTGACCCACCCCGGGGGCATACGCTCGCGACACGAACACCGAGCTCCCCCGGGTTTTCAACTCCTCTTCTGTCACCGCCAACCGGCAACCCGAAGAGGCGCAACTTAACTTGCTGGCCGCGCCAGCACCCCTGGCTCTCCGAGCTTCAGCATGTTCCTGATTCGTTTCTACGACCGCTTGATCGTGGTGCTGGCCTGCCTGGCCGCCCTCACCTATGCCTTCGCAACTGGCCTCATCATCGTCGACGTCCTGCTGCGCAACTTCGGCTTGCGACCGATTCAGTCCGCCAGCGCCTTGGTGGAATACGTGTTGCTGTTCGCCACAATGGCCTCGGGACCTTGGCTGCTGCGTCATGGCGCTCACGTAGCCATCAATAGTTTTGTCGGCATGCTGCCGAGCACGCTGCACCGACTCGTCGTGCGATTGGCCATGGTGATTTCCTTGGCCACACTGGTATTGCTGAGCTGGCGTGCTGCACTCATCGGTATCGAAGAGCATGCCTTCGGCGCAGTCGATATACGGTCTATCGACATCCCCATGTGGATCGCTTACGCCTTGCTCAGTGGCGGCTTGGGGCTGATGGCCATCGAAGTGCTGCGCATGTTGGTGCGCGGCAACACCAGCATGGGCGGCACAGCTTCACATTAATTTTCTGGAGGCCGAGCCACGTCATGGGCTGGGAATGGTACGAAACCTTTGCGCTGATGGTCGGCGCTGTCTTGCTTCTGATGGCCATCGGCATGCCCGTGGCTTTCGCGTTCTTTGCAGTGAATATCCTCGGGGTGTGGCTCTTCATGGGCGGCATGATGGGCGTCGATCAATTCATGACCAACGCCACCGCCTCCATCACCAACTTTTCCTTGGTGCCTGTGCCGCTCTTCCTGCTCATGGGCGAGCTGTTCTTCAATACCGGCCTGGCCAAGCGCGTGTTCGACGCACTCGACAAGGTTCTTGGCGGTATCCACGGCAGGCTCTCGTATCTCACTGTGGGCGGCGGCACCCTGTTTGCCACCTTGTCGGGGTCGTCCATGGCCAACACCGCCATGTTGGGCGCGTCGCTCACACCCGACATGATGCGCCGGGGCTACAAAAAGCACATGATCATCGGCCCCATCATCGCCACTGGCGGCCTGGCCATGATCATTCCGCCCTCCACCCTGGCGGTGCTGCTTGGTTCACTGGGCCGCATCGACGTGGGTGCGCTGCTCATCGCAGGGTTGATCCCTGGCCTGATTCTGGCCGGGTTCTACATCATCACCATACGTTTGCAGATTGCTCGTGACCCCGACGCGGCGCCTGGTTACGACGCCAAGCGCGCGCCCATCGGCGACATCATGCGGTCGATGCTGTTCGATGTTGCCCCCATGGGCCTGGTGATCTTCG
>JAJUJN010000123.1 GCA_029265335.1 Alcaligenaceae bacterium | reverse complement strand
TTCGCCGCCAACCATGTGCGTGGCGACAAGGTCCGTGGCGCCATCAAGTCGATCACCGACGTCGGTGTGTTCGTGGGCCTGCCTGGTGGCATCGACGGCCTGGTGCATCTGTCCGATCTTTCCTGGAGCGAGCCCGGCGAAGAGGCCGTGCGCAACTTCAAGAAGGGCGACGAAGTCGAAGCCGTGGTGCTGGGCATCGACACCGAGAAGGAGCGTATCTCTCTGGGCATCAAGCAGCTTGAGGGCGACCCCTTCAACAACTTCGTTGCCACTCACGACAAGGGTTCCGTGGTGCCCGGCACGATCAAATCGGTCGAGCCCAAAGGTGCTGTGGTCAGCCTCACGGTCGACGTCGACGGCTACCTCCGCGCTTCCGAGATCTCCTCGGGTCGCGTGGAAGACGCCACTACGGTGCTCAACGAGGGCGACAACATCGACGCCATGATCATCAACGTCGATCGCAAGTCGCGCTCCATCCAGCTGTCGATCAAGGCGCGCGACAACGCCGAAACCGCCAGCGCCATCCAGCGCATGTCCGATGCCAGCGCCTCCTCGGGTACCACCAACTTGGGTGCCCTGCTCAAGGCCAAGCTCGAACAGCGCGACGAAGACTGATCGGCTCACATAGGTTGTTTTCGTGACCAAGTCTGAACTGATCGCTCGTCTGCACGCACGCCACCCTCAGCTGGCGTTGCGTGACGCCGATGACTCAGTCAAGACCATTCTCGATGCAATGGCGCAGGCCCTGGGGGCCGGCCAGCGCATCGAGATCCGTGGCTTCGGCAGTTTTTCGTTGTCGGTTCGTCCTCCCCGCATTGGCCGCAACCCCAAGTCGGGTCAGCAGGTGGCCGTGCCCGAGAAGCGGGTGCCGCACTTCAAGCCAGGCAAGGCCTTGCGCGAACAGGTAGACAACCGCTCGTCGTCGAGCTGATACGGTTCGCATGGTGTCATTCCCTCGTACAATGGCACCCGGTCTTTAGTCTGGAGCCTACCCATGCGATATCTGGTATGGGCCCTGCGCCTGGTGGTGTTTGTGGTCGTGCTGATGTTTGCCCTCAACAACACCAACGTCGTTACGGTGCATTTCTTCGATCAGTTCAGTGCGGATACTCCGCTGATCGTGGTCATGCTTGCCTGCTTTGTTCTGGGTGCAGTACTGGGCCTGCTCATTACCCTGCCTGCCGGCATGCGTCGGCGCCGCGAAGTAGCGCGGCAGCGGCGCGAACTCGACCGCCTCCGCCACGAAGCCGACCATCTGCGCGATGCTGCCAATCGCCACGCGCAACGCCAGGCGGCACAAGTGCCGGCGCGAACGTCCGCTGCCTGATTCCAGCCCGCGAGCGGTTTGGTCAACGCAAAGCGGGGCATATCCTTCTGCCAACCTCATTGGAACTCTCGCGTGGATGTCGATCCCTGGTGGCTGATACTCGTGCCGCTGCTGTTCGGCCTGGGCTGGATCGCGGCACGGGTTGATATTCGCCAAATGCTCTCCGAAACCCGGCGTCTGCCCGACTCCTATTTTCGGGGGCTCAATTTTTTGCTGAACGAGCAGCCCGACCACGCCATCGATGCCTTCATCGAGGTGGTCAAGCTCGACCCCGAAACCATCGAGCTGCATTTTGCCCTGGGCAGTCTGTTCCGGCGGCGTGGCGAGCTCGAGCGCGCGATTCGTGTGCACCAGAACCTCATTCAGCGCAGCGATCTGCCCGCTCGTCAGCGCGAACAAGCCTTGTATGAACTCGCTCAGGATCACCTCAAGGCTGGCATGCTCGATCGCGCTGAAGAAGGTTTTTTGCATCTGCAAGATTCCCGGTACGGTACCGAAGCCGTCCGCCATCTGATCCGCATCTACGAAGCCGAACACGATTGGCCCAAGGCGATTGCGGCCGTGCAGACGCTGCAACGCCTGGTCGACGAGCCAGTGCCCCAGGCCCTGCATTATCATTGCGAACTTGCCGAAGCCGCACTGAATCGTCAGCCTCCCGACTGCGAAGCGGCTCTGGCCGCCATCGACGCGGCCACCCAGAGCGACGAAGCGCAGAGCGCACTGGCGTCTGGCGGTCGGCACCACGAGCCCGGCGGCGAGCGCGCTAGCGAATCGTCGACCGTGTCTGTCGCTCAGCGGCCTTCGGTGCAGGGTCAGGTTCGTTTGGCTTTGCTGCGAGCTCGTGTGGCCATGGCACAGCACGACCCCCGTCAGGCCAGTACTGTGCTCGAAGAAGCCCTGCGGCGCTTTCCTTCTTATGCCGGTTTGCTAGCGCAACCCTGGCTGGCCGCGCAAGAAGCCTGCCAGGCCGGCCCGGAGGCCTTGCGCCGTTTGCAGAAGCTCTACAACGAACAACCCTCGCAAGATCTGTTCGACGCCATTTTTCGGGCCCTGCATCGTCTCCAAGGGCCGGCGCAAGCCTGGCAGTTTGCGCGTGAGGCGCTGGAGCGACAGCCCTCGCTGCTGGGATTGGAACGTCTGCTCGAAGCCCAGCTCGAAGTCCGCGATGAATCCGACACCCCCAACGGCGCTGCCGCGCCTACCGATTGGATCAGCCTCGACGACGCCAGGCTGGTAAGACGTCTCATTCATCGACCGGCTCAGCGGCTCGGCCGCTACGCGTGCCAAACTTGCGGCTTTCGCGCGCAGCGCTTCTATTGGCAATGTCCGGGTTGCAACACCTGGGAAACCTATCTTCCTAAACGGCTTGAAGAACTTGAAGGCAACTGACTCTGTCTTTCCCTCGGCCGCCATCGCGAGTGTTCGCATACTGGTGGTGGGCGATGTCATGCTTGACCGGTATTGGTTCGGCAACGTCGATCGCATCTCGCCGGAGGCCCCGGTCCCCGTGGTGCATGTGGCGCGTGCCGAAGACCGGCTCGGTGGCGCAGCCAACGTGGCGCGCAATATCGCCGCGCTGGGCGCGCAGGTGACGCTGATCGGTGTGGTAGGCAACGATTCGGCGGGCGACGCCTGCTTGCAACTGGCCCAGGAGGCGAGCATTGTTCCCAGTTTGGTGCGCTCTTCGCAGCCCACTACGGTGAAGATGCGCGTGATGGGCAGGCAGCAGCAGCTGTTGCGAGTAGACTTCGAAGAAGCGCCCGACCACCAGGCGCTGAACACCCTGTATTTATCGGTCCAGACGCACCTGCCGCAATACCAGGTGCTGGTGTTGTCAGATTACGCCAAAGGAACCCTTGGCGAGGTGGGCCGCTTGATCGCTCTGGCGCGCCAGTTGGGCAAGCCGGTGTTGATCGATCCCAAAGGCGACGACTATTCACGTTATCAAGGCGCTACCCTGCTGAGTCCCAACCGAGCCGAACTGCGTGAGGCGGTGGGCAAGTGGCGCGACGAGAACGACATGGAAGAACGGGCGCAAGCCTTACGGCGCCGGCTCC
Organism: Alcaligenaceae bacterium; assembly: GCA_029265335.1. Lineage (GTDB taxonomy): Bacteria > Pseudomonadota > Gammaproteobacteria > Burkholderiales > Burkholderiaceae_B > Verticiella. Next base: position 3,095 of record JAJUJN010000123.1, on the reverse strand, counting down.
AGCTCGATAAATTGCTGGTCACTCGGTCGGAGCAGGGCATGACGCTCTATTCCGCAGAAGGGCGGCATCACGCCGACGCCCACGCCCAGGAGGTGTTCGATGTGTCGGGCGCAGGCGATACCGTCCTGGCTACACTGGCCGTCATGCGCGCGGCCGGTCTTGATTGGCCGCAAGCCATGTATTGGGCCAACCGCGCCGCCGGCGTGGTGGTGGGCAAACTTGGTACTTCGATTGTGACACCCCAGGAGCTCTCTTCATGATTCTCGTCACTTGTGAGGCCGGCTTCATTGGCAGCCGTATTGTGCAGGGCCACAATCAGCGAGGCCACACCGATATTCTCGCGGTAGACGACCTCACCGATGGTGACAAGTTCGTGAACCTGGCCCGTTCCACCATTGCCGACTACCTCGACCGCGACGACTTTCGCCTGCGCCTGCAGGCCAATCGCTTGCCGCGCATCGATGCGGTTCTGCATCAGGGCGCTTGCTCCGACACCACCGAGCGCGACGGGCGCTATATGCTCGACAACAATTATCGGGTCACGCTGGAGCTCTTCGAATTCTGTCAGCAGCAGCGCATTCCTTTTCTTTACGCCTCCTCGGCGGCGGTCTATGGGGCGGGCCCGAATTACCGCGAAGATCCCTCCTGCGAACAGCCGTTGAACGTTTACGGTTACTCCAAGCTTCTGTTCGACCAAGTGCTGCGGCGCCATTTGCGGCAGCTGCAGGCGCCCGTGGTGGGCCTGCGCTATTTCAACGTCTACGGGCTGGGTGAGCAGCACAAGGGCCGCATGGCGTCGGTGGCGCTGCACAACATGCAGCAATATCTACGCGAGGGTCACGTACGCTTGTTTGGCGGCTGGGACGGCTACGGCAACGGCGAACAGAAGCGCGACTTCATTTCAGTCGACGATGTGGTCGACGTGAACCTGCATTTTCTGGACCGTGGCGGGCCTTCTGGCGTGTACAACTGCGGTACCGGTCGTGCACAGCCCTTCAACGATATTGCGCTGGCCGTGGTGAACACGCTGCGGCAGGAGCAGCAGCAGGAGGCGGCCAGCCTCGAAGCCTTGGTGAATGAGGGCGCCATTCGATATATCCCGTTCCCCGACGACCTCAAGGGCCGCTATCAGAGCTACACCCAGGCCGACACCACGGCACTGCGCGCAGCCGGATACAGCGCGCCTTTCCGTGATGTGGCCACGGGGGTGGCGGAGTATGTGCGCGCTTGGTGCGCAGCGGGTAATCTCGCATAGCAACTCACTGTCACTGGCCGAGCCAAAGCCTGGTCACTTGCCGCATTCTGTAGATGCTTGATCGCTGCGCTTCCCGTCGGAGGGGCCGGCAAGCCTGTTACAGGAGTGCGCCATGAATCCCTTTCTTGAATCTGCCGTTGCCAGCCCCATGCCGGTGCCCGATCGAATCCGGGCTCCTGTGGCACGATCGGCGAGCCACGACTGGCGGCGTGTAGCCGGTGGTGTGGCGCTGGCAGCCGGCCTCACTTTGAGCCCTGCACTTTGTGCCGCCGATCAAGGCGGGGCAATGTCGCCCACGGTAGTCAACGTCAATATCGCCACCTTGGCCGAACTGCAAACCATACGTGGTGTGGGGCCCAAAACCGCCCAGCGCATCGTGCAAGAGCGCGAACGGGCAGGGCCGTTCATCTCGTTTCAGGACTTCACCGAACGGATTCGAGGAATCGGCCCAAAGCGTGCCGCCGCCATGCGTGCGGCCGGGGTGGGTGTCAGTTCTTCGCCGCCACGCGTTCCTCATCCGTAGCTACGCGCGGTATGATTGCGCCATGAACGCTCCCAACTACCCCACGGTTGAGGCCACGATAGGCAAAACCCCGTTGGTGCGCCTGCAGCGCATTCCGGGCGAAGCCAACGCGGCTCGCAACAATATCATTCTGGCCAAGCTCGAGGGCAACAACCCTGCGGGCTCCGTGAAAGACCGGCCGGCGTACTCCATGATCGAGCGTGCCGAAGAGCGTGGTGACATCCGCCCGGGTGATACCCTCATCGAAGCCACCAGCGGCAACACCGGCATCGCCTTGGCCATGGTGGCCGCCATGCGAGGCTACCGCATGGTGCTCATCATGCCCGACAATCTTTCGCTGGAGCGGCGCGCGGCCATGCAAGCCTATGGCGCACAGCTTATTCTCACGCCGGCCGACAAAGGCGGCATGGAATACGCTCGCGATCTCGCGCTGCAGATGCAGGCCGAAGGCAAGGGGCTGGTGCTCGATCAGTTCTCCAACCCCGACAACTCTCTGTCGCATGAGCTCACCACCGGGCCTGAGATCTGGCACGACACCGCGGGTACCGTCACGCATTTCGTGAGTGCCATGGGTACTACCGGCACGATTACTGGGGTGTCGCGAGCGCTCAAACAGCGCAAGCCCGAAGTCCAAATCATCGGTGCGCAACCCAGCGAAGGCTCACAGATTCCCGGCATCCGCAAATGGGCGCCCGAATACCTGCCGAGCATCTACGACCCTTCGGCAGTCGATCGCCTTGAGCTCGTATCGCAGGCCGACGCCGAGAACATGGCCAGGCGCCTCGCCGCCGAAGAGGGCATTTTTGCGGGTATCTCGGCCGCTGGGGCGCTCGCGGTAGCCTTGCGCGTTGCCGCCGAGGTGAGCAACGCCACGATCGTATTCATCGTTTGCGACCGTGGCGACCGCTACCTGTCTACAGGCGTGTTCAACGCGCCCGACACCTGATCCAAGCCATGTGCTTGAAATAGGTCGCATTCCTCAGGAGAGGAGTCGGCCCGGCGTCGGTGCAAGTTCAGGGAGCTGAGCCACTCAGCCAGCCGGTATGGCCAAACCACTGAGCCAGCCGATCTACCTGAGCAACTGAGCCGGCCCATGATCTGAGCCGCTCAGTGTACGTCGAGCTTATCGGGAGGTGCCGTTGGTGGTCCGTACGGCATCGCGCCAGGTGCTCTGCTCGATCACTTCTACGCCTCCGGGCGCCGTCGATGCAGTACTACCGCGCGCGGCCGGTTCGGTGGGTGTCGAGGCTGGCGTAGCCGGCGCCGTTGTGGCCGGACCTGTAGAGCTTGGGCTGGCAGGTGCTGCGGCTTCTACTG
>JAJUJN010000495.1 GCA_029265335.1 Alcaligenaceae bacterium | reverse complement strand
TGAAACTTCCCAAAGTGCAAGAAACCCTCACCGCCTACGCCGCTGAGCCGTGGTTCGCTTCACCCGACGAACTGCAGGCATTTTTTGAACAGCAAGTGCCACTGGTGCTGGAGCTCGCCGAAAAAGCAGGCATCAAGCAGGAATAAACACGAATCACCATCCGGGGATGCCCACGAGTCGCATCCCCGAGCGCTGCGCGAATCGCCACTCCGGTGGCTCCCAGCCCCGGTCATCCGGGACCCTTCTCTTCACTTGACACCCTGGTGTGCCCACGCCACCATTTAGTCAACCAATGAACCAAGGAGACGTATGACCCACTCCCTGCACAAATCGCTGATTCACTTGGGTACCGCCGCTCTCGCACTCACCACGTTTGCAGCACCAGTGGCTTTCGCCAGCGCGATCGATTGCGAGCCTATCCGCATTCTCGACCCGTATCCGCCCGGCGGTTCCACCGGCAACCTGGCGCGGCTGGTGGCCGAGAAAATGACGAAAGATCTGGATCGCGTGGTGATCGTAGAGAACCTCGGCGGCGCCAGCGGCAATATTGGCTCGGCCCGGGTGGCGCGCTCCAAGCCGGATGGCTGCAGCATCGTGATCGGCAACGATGCCACCCACGCCACCAACTACCATCTCTTCCCCGAAACCGGCTTTCACCCGATCGACGACGTCACCCCCATCACGCTGGCGGCCAAGAACATCATCGTGCTGGGGGTGCGCTCCGATTTTCCGGCCAACAACATGGCCGAGTTCATCGAATACGCCAAAGAGCGGCCAGGCGAGTTGTTCTATGGAAGTTCAGGCATCGGTTCGCCCCACCATCTTTCTGGCCCCCTGCTCAATCAATTGAGTGGCACCGAGCTCGAGCACGCGCCTTACCAGAATGGACCGCCCGCCTTGGCCGATGTGCTCGGTGGTCATATCGATGCTTTGTTCGCCAGTCTGTCAGTGGCTCAACCCACCCTGAAAAGCGGCGAGCTCAAGGCATTGGGAGTCACCGAACCCGAGCGCTTCGCAGGTTTGCCCGACGTGGCCGCCATTGCAGAAACGGTGCCTGGCTTCAGCATGGGTTCATGGGTGGCCTTCTTTGGCCCCAAGGGAATGTCAGAAGACGTGCAAAGCGAACTCCACGAATCGATTGTGAAGGCATTGCACAGCCCGGATATTGCTGACGTGCTCAGTTCGATGGGCCTGATGGTGGTAGCCAGCACCCCGGAAGAACTGGCCATTCAACAAAAGCGCGACTTCGATCAACGCGCCAAGCTGATCGAAGAAAACAACATCACCATGGAATGATCGCCCCAGGCGAACCCACAGTTTCTCAATCAGCTTGGTAGAAGTTTCCACGTAATGCAAAAATCAAGCCTTTGCGCCACCCACTCTTTGCTCGAGGTGGCGCATTTTTTACATGAGCGCAAGGTGTCGCCGTCGGAAGTGGTGCAGGATGCGCTCGATCGCATTGCCCAATTCGACAGCACCATCCGAGCCTGCACCGAGGTCACCCAAGAGCTCGCCCTCGAAACCGCCAAAGTGCTGGATGCGGAATGGTCACGCGGCGAACTTCGCGGCCCCTTGCACGGTATTCCGCTCACCTACAAAGACAATATCGCCGTGGCTGGCGTGCGCTGCACGGCGAACTCGCGCAGCCGTGCCAACTGGA
>JAJUJN010000064.1 GCA_029265335.1 Alcaligenaceae bacterium | reverse complement strand
GAGCGTGCCCAGGCCATCGACACCCCCTTCCATGAGATCGCCCTTCACAACCGGGCCCACGCCTTCGGGGGTGCCGGTGTAGATGAGGTCGCCCGGCTCCAGACGGAAAAACTGGGAAAGATAAGCCACGGTTTCGGCCACCGACCAGATCAGGGCCTTGGTGGTGCTGCGCTGTTTGTCGGCGTCGTTCACTTTCAACCAGATGGCGGCGTCGGGGAAATGACCCACTTTGCTCACCGGGTGCATGGGGCCGATGGGCGCGCTTTGGTCGAAAGCCTTGCCGATTTCCCACGGACGACCCATTTCACGCATTTTCATCTGCAGATCGCGACGGGTCATGTCGAGCCCCACGGCGTAGCCCCAGACATGATCGAGTGCGTCTTTCTCATCGATATTGCTGCCGCCCTTGCCGATGGCCGCCACCAATTCGATCTCGTAGTGATAGTTCTCGGTTTGCACCGGGTACGGCAGGTTGAGGGTTTGGCCCTCGGCTACCGGCACCACGGCGTCGGCCGGCTTGCAGAAAAAGAACGGCGGCTCGCGATCGGGGTCGAAGCCCATTTCACGCGCATGGGCGGCGTAGTTACGGCCCACGCAGTACACACGACGCACGGGGAACTGTTCGTTGCTGCCGGCCACCGGCACCGCCACAACGGGAGCGGGATCAAAAACGTAGCTCATGACAAATCCTATTGATTGAAAGGGTTACGAGAAAACGACGACACTGCAACGCCGGTAGCGTTGCGACTTGATTCATTCGATGCGCTCTTCACGCAGCAAGTTGAGTGCCGCTTGCACGGGACGATCGGAATAACTGAACAATACCGCGTCTTCGAGCGCAGCGAGCTGTACCGGCACCCACGAAGGCACCACGAAGATATCGCGCGGGCCGAAGCGGAATTGCTCCTGACCGATGTAAGCCGTGCCGCTGCCTTCGACCACGCAGAACACCGTGGCGTCGGTGCTGCGATACGACTTGCCCTGAAACCCGGCCGGCAGCAATTGCATGTAAGTGGCAATGGTGGGAATCGGCCAGCCTCCGGTGACTGGGTTGAGATAACGCAACTTGACGCCGTCCCAGGCGTCGAGCTCGCCATGGCGGTACAGGCGCTCGAGCGCTTCGCGGCTGCGCTCGTAGGGATAATTGAAGATCGGCGAAGCACCAGGCCCCGGCTGATGACGCACGGGCGCCATGTTGTAGCCAAAACGCGCAAAGCTGTCGCCTTCCGGACGCATGACGGGTTGCACGGCTTGAGGGTAATCTTCGGCAAACCCGGCGTCGAGAAACCGCACCAGAGGAATATCCAGACCATCGAGCCACACCACAGGCTCGCCGCCTTCCACCACCTCGGGGTTGCCATGATCATGGTACGTCCAACCCGGCGTGATGATGAAATCGCCCGGATGCATGGTGGTGCGTTCGCCATCAACGGCTGTGTAGGCGCCCTTGCCCTCTACGATGAAGCGCAGCGCCGATTGCGTGTGACGATGGCTGGGAGCCACCTCGCCCGGCAGAATCAGCTGCAAACCGGCATAGAGCGACTGAGTGATACTGGCCTCGCCCGGCATCCCCGGGTTCTCGAGTATGAGCACACGGCGCACCGCTTCTTCCGCCGAAATCAATTCACCCGCCGCCATGATATCGCCACGAATATCGTCGTAGCGCCAGATGGCAGGCACACAGCGCGAGGCGGGGTGCTTGGGCACGAGCGCCTGCAAGGACTCCCACAATGGAGCCAGGCCTTTGTGGCGAATCTGCTCGTAGTAAGCCGCCCGATCCAACGAGACTTGAGAAGAAGACATCAAAACCACTCCAGAACACGGCGGCGAGTCGCCAGCTTCGAACACTACCCGCTGCCAACTTCGCCAAACGGACACCTTCTCATTATGCCGCGTTAGCTATAAAAAGAATAATGCTTTTAGACTATTATTCATAACCAATTGAATATACCTTCTCGGAAAACCATGGATTGGACCGACCGCTTGCGTTTGCGCCACCTGAAGATGCTTCTGAGTCTGGCGCATACCGGCAACATCAGCCACTCGGCGGCAGCCCTCAACATCTCCCAGCCCGCCCTGTCGAAATGGCTCAAAGACCTCGAAAGCGACCTCGGCCTGGCCTTGTTCGAACGCCATGCGCGCGGCCTGCGCCCCACCAGCCATGGTCTCACGCTGATCGAGCATGCGCGTCGCCTCGATGCCCAGCTTGATCGGGCCGCGCAAGAAATGGCCGCTCTGGCCGCAGGCGGCCGTGGTCGCGTGGTGGTCGGCGCCTCCGGTGCGTCCGCCTCCGACACGGTGCCCCTGGCGGTGCGACGACTGCTCGAGTGGCAACCCGATGCCCATATCAAGTTGGTAGAAAATACGGTGGATGTGCTGATGACCCAGCTGGGCCAGGGCAGGCTCGACATCGTAGTGGGCCGTGCCGGCACGGCCACCCACGACCCCACCATTCGCCAGGAACGACTTTATATGGAGCCACTGCACCTGGTGGTTCGCCAGCAGCACCCCCTGCTGCAGAAAAAAGTGCTCGAATGGCCCGACCTCATGGCTTACCGCTGGCTGCTCTGGCCCAAAGGCACCCCCGTGCGCGATTCGCTCGACGAAGCCGTGAGCAACGCCGGCTACACCGTGCCCGAAGACCACGTGGAATCGAACTCGGTGACGATCAATCTCACCATGCTCAACACCACCAACATGATTGGAGTGGCCTCGCATCGCTCTGCCCTGAGGCTCTCGCAGATGAAGGCCATGAGCATTCTGCCCATACGTCTGTCCGGCTTCGGTTCGGTAGCCATGTATTGGCGCGACGACGGTTACCCGGGCGCGGCGGTGGAAGGCATGCTGGAGGCCTTGCGCGCGGTGTCGCGAGAGTTTGGGGTCATGCGCTGAACGCCCTGCAAACGCAACGAGGGCCGGCCCCAGGGGAACCGGCCCTCGACTCTTGCAGCACAAATTGCTGCTGACTGAGTTATCAGTTGGCTACGATGCCACGCTCTTCGATCAACTCCCCGAAACGTTCTTTGTCGCTCATGATGCGATCACGGAACTCCTGGGTGGTCATGGGGGCAGGTGTGGCACCGACTCCCTCGAGCGTATTTTTGAACTTCTCGGTTTGGATCGCCTTGTTCACTTCGGCGTGCACCCGCTCAATGATGGCCGGATCGGTACCTGCCGGGGCGTACATGCCAAAGATGGTGTCGGCGTCGAAGCCCTCAACGCCCAGCTCGTCGAGCGTAGCCGCGTCGGGGAACAGCGACGAACGCTCGAGGCTGCCCACAGCCAGCAGGTTGAGCTTGCCATCGGCCACATGCTGCAGACCGATGCCCGGATCGAAGAAGAAATCGGTTTGGCCCGCGAGCAGATCAACCAGCGCCGGTGCGGCTCCCCGATACGGCACATGGAGCGCTTCGATGTTGGCTTCTTTGGAGAACATCTCGGCCGCAATGTGCGGCGAACTGCCGTTACCCGGCGAGGGGTAGCTGAGTTCGCCCGGATGCTCCTGCGCGTATTTGATGAGACCCTCGACATCGTCGAACGGCAAACCAGGCCGCGCCAGCAAGAAAACCTTGACGCGTGCCAGCGAGGCGACCGGATCGAGGTCTTCGTTGGGGTCGTAGCTGAGGTTGGTGTAGATGTGGGGGTTGATGGTGGGCACACCGCCGGAGCTCACCAGGAAGGTGTAGCCGTCGGGTTCGGCGCGAGCAACCGCCTCGGCGCCGATATTGCCCCCGGCGCCAGCGCGGTTTTCGACCACCACGCTCTGGCCCAGTGCCTGCCCCAGCGGCTCGGCGACCAGGCGCGCCACGGTATCTGCCAAGCCCCCAGGGGGGAAGTTGACAATGACCCGAATGTTTTTGTCGGGCCAGTTACCGGTATCGGCCAGGGCGGCATTGGCGCCCAGACCGAAAGCGCCTGCGACCATGGCCGCAGTAGCGGCCAGGCGCAGTACGCCACGGCGGGTGGAACTGGCTTGGGGTTGTTGTGACATGTCTCCGTCTCCTTTCAATTGTTGCAAAGCAAGCTTAACTGACACAGCGGGGCCTGTGGCCCCGATGAAGCAGCGAAACTTGACGCCTGCCGAAACCGGCGTCAAGACTTGGCGGCGGCCCCTGTGGGCTGGCGCACAAATTTGATGGGGATTTCTTTGAGGGGACGACCCGGCGCACCATGACGCTGCAGCGCGGCGTCGAACTCCTTGCCCACGGCATCGGCCAGCGCGGCGTCGCGAGCCTCGGCAATGGCTTGCGCACGGGCTTCGGCGTTGGGAAACTCGCCCGCCACGGCCAGGTGATCCAACACGTGGAGCAGGTTATCCTTGCCGCGCTCGTTGGTTTCGCCATAGCCCTTGATGAGCCGACCGCACTGCGCGATCTCGTTGCCCAAGCGCCAGCTCGCTTGCGTGCCGGTCGCCACGGAGTCGACCCAGCGCTCGATCATTTGCTGCTCTCGCTTGAAGCGACTGCCCATGGGCCGGAAGCGGCGCATACCTGCCATCATGCGCAACATGACGGTGCCGGTAACCGAGTGCGAACCGATCTTGAGCGGCATGGCCCACGGTTCCGCGCCGCGCTTGCGGCGACGGGCATCCCACGCCAGCATGGGGCGCGCCAGAAACTCTGGCGCCATGCCCGCAAACTCGGGCACACCGGGCTTGAAGTGGTCGTACACCAGAACGATGTCGTCGGGCCCGGCTTTGACCTCTTGGGCCACGCGTTCATGACGGGCCTGGCGACTCTTGAGGTGAGCCACCCGCACCACGTCATCGAAAGCCATCCAGAGGGCGAGCCAGCGCGCGGCTTCGCGCGTGGTGGCGTAATGTTGGGCGCCGGCGCTATCGGCTTGCTGTTCCGCCTTCAGAATGCGCGACAATCGCTCCACATAGAGCTGCGCATAAGCTTCGCTCTGGTAGTCCACCAAACGGGCGTGGCCCAAGCTGAGAATGTCGTGAATGGCGGCGGGAAAGGCGCTGGCCACAGCGGCCGGCAGGGTGGGCACGGGTTCGGGCTCACCATCGAGCTGCAGCACCTGTTGCACGAACGAGCCACGCTCGCGCGCTTCTGACACAATCTGCCACGCGCGATCGAAACCTTTCAGGCTGGCCTCGACCCCCCGGCCGCTGCGTCGAATGGTGTCTTCACAGGCTTCGCGCGGGAAAGGCAGAATGCCGCTGGCAGCGATTGCACCAAAGAGCACCGCGCTGATCACCGTGCCGGCTTCTTTGGCCACCTGAGCCATATCGAACACGTAATGCTCGCGGCTGAATTCGCGCACCAGCTCCTGCAGAGTTTCGTCTGGGTAGCGACCGTCGGCCGGCACCATGCGTTCGGCCGTGGTGAGCGCCCGCGACGACGAGGTAATGACCATGGTTCGTTGCGGGGTGCTGTAGCCATTGCTGATCTGGCGGGCGGTTTCGAGCAGCTCGGACGACACCAGCGCGTCGATGCCGCCAGTAATCGGGTTGAGTCCAAAAACCGGTCGGCGCCCACCCAGATCGTGGGTTTTGACCGGCAACAGTTCGATGTAGTACGAGGTGGCGCCAGTGCGTTGCGCCACGCCGGGCACCGAAGTGCTCTGCGCGGGGTAATCACAGGCAATGGCGGTGTGGATGAGCCATTCGGCCAGCACGCCACCACCTTCGCCACCGAGCGCGCACACCAGCAAGGTGGTGGGACGGAGTTGAGCAAGATCTTGCATGAACGTCAGCCTCAAGCAGGTTGCAGGGCACGGGCCAGCTTCTGGCGCACGCCGTGCAGCAGCCGATCACGCCAATTGGGATTCTGGATAACCTCGGCGCGGTAGAACGACGGACAGAGCGTTGCTGCGTGGGCGTTCTCGCCGCACAGACCGCAGCCTACGCAACCGTCGATAACCGTAGCCACTGGGTCTACCTTGAGCGGATCGGGGTTGTCTTTGATGGTGAGAGTGGGGCAGCCCGACAGCCGAATGCAGGCGTGATCGCCGGTGCAGACGTCTTCGTCTACGCCGTATTTCACACGAACAGCCCGTTTTCCGGCCTTGAGCAGGCTCGCCATCCAGGGCCGGAAACGACGTTGCCGCTCGAGCTGACATTCACCTTCGGCAACAATCACCTTGAGCCCCGAAAATGGGGTAGTGAAAGCCTCGGTAAGCGTTTTGCGCACCTGATCCACACGGTAAGTGTGCACCGTGCGCAACCACTCCACCCCCAGCCCTTTGAGAGTTTCTTCGATGGTCTGGTTCTTGTGCACAAGACTCTGCTGCTTGTCGGGCGCTGTCAGGCGAATCTCGTCGTCGGGTGTAGAGATGATTTCCTGGGTGCCGGTAGCCGAGGTGTAGCCATTCTTGAAGATAAGCAGCACCGCATCGTCGCCATTGAAGAGCGCCGATTGCACCCCGGTGAGCAGGCCGTTGTGCCAGAAGCCGCCGTCGCCCATGATCGACAAGGTGCGCCGCGACATCATCGGCGAGACGCCGGCACGACTGGCAAGGCTCATGCCGTAACCCAAAATGGAGTTGCCCGACGAGAAGGGCTCGAAGGTTCCCAGCGCATGACAACCGATGTCGGCCGCGATGTGCACCTTGCCCACCTGCTCCTGGGCCAGCTTGAGCGCCGAGAACACGGGCCGTTCGGGACACCCGATACAGAAGCCGGGCGGACGGGCCGGCAGGTTGTGGTCGAGTTGTTCAGCCGCCTTCTCGCGGAGCTCGCCCACCTGCTCGAGCCAGGCCTTGCCCGACGCCAGTTCGGGACGCTCCTGGTATTTTTCGAGGAACTGCGAAACCCCGTTGCCCATGGCCTCGGCGGTGTATTCGCCAACGATGGGCAACATGTCTTTGCCATGCAAGGTGGTGTTGATGTCGAGTCGACGCAACATGGTGGCGATGTCTTGCTCGATGTACTCGGGCTGACCTTCTTCCACCACCAGAACCGCGCGCTTGCCGGCACAGAACTTGGTGATTTCTTCGGGCACCAGGGGAAAGGTGACGTTAAGGCACAGCAGGGGAATATCGGTGTTGCCGAATACGTCGGCGGCGCCAAACTGCTGCAGGGTACGAATGAGGTTGTTGTACAGACCGCCTTGCACGATGATGCCGATGTCACCATCTTGCTTGCCGAAAAGCTCATTGAGGCCGTGCTCGGCGATGTACTCGCGCGCTGCCGGTATGCGCTGCTCCACCTTGAGCTTTTCGTGGCGGAAGGTAACAGGCGGGTGAGCCAGACGGAAATAATCGAAATCGGCGGGCTCGTCGCGCAGTTGCCGCGTAGACATGGGCGGCGCCAGGTTGTCTTTGCACTCGAAACTGCCACGCACATGGCAAGCCCGGATGCGCAGTTCGAGCAGGGCCGGCATGTTGGAATGCTCCGACAACCGGAAGCCTTCTTCGACGATACGCACCATGTTGGCCAGGTCGGGCCGCGGGTCGAGCATGATCATCGACGACTTGAGCGCATAGGCGTGGGTACGCTCCTGAATCACGCTGGCGCCTTCGCCGTAGTCTTCGCCCACCACGATCAGGGCGCCGCCCTTGACTCCGGGCGACGACAGGTTGGAGAGCGCGTCGGCCGCTACGTTGGTGCCAACAATCGACTTCCAGGTGACTGCGCCGCGCAAGGGGTAGTTGATGGAGGCGCCCAGCATGGCGGCTGCCGACGCTTCGTTCGAACAGGCCTCCACGTGAACACCCAGCTCATCGAGATAGTCGCTGGCCTGCACCATGACGTCGAGCAAATGCGACACGGGTGCGCCTTGATACCCACCGACATAGGCAACACCCGATTGCAGCAGGGCCTTGGTGATAGCCAGAATACCTTCGCCATGGAAGGTATCGCCCTCACCCATGCGCAAGATATCTATCTCTTTATGAAAGGAAACTTCCATGCGTGCCTCCGCCAATGGAATACTGAAACACCCGACACAACCCACAATTCGGGTCGTTGGTCAACAGCGCAGTTTGCGTCGAAATGTGAAACAAATCAATAGAATAAAACATCTATAATATATGCACGGCATGCATATCAACGACATCGATCTCAATCTCTTGCGCCTGTTCGACGCGGTGTATCGCACCCAGAGTGTGTCGCGCGCGGCCGATGCGCTCGGTCTCACTCAACCGGCAGTGAGCCATGGTCTCACGCGCTTGCGCCGGCTGCTGCGCGACCCTCTTTTCGTGCGCGCCGGGAGCGGCGTGAAGCCCACACCCAAGGCCAGCCAGCTGGCTGGCCCCATTCAAGAAGGCATCATCAGCCTGCAAACCGCGCTGAGCGACTCCTTTCGGTTTGAGCCTGCCAAATCGCGACGCACCTTCCGCATGCACCTCAGCGATATCGGCGAAAGCTCTTTCGTGCCGCCGCTGGTGTCGGCCCTGCATGAGCGCGCACCCCGCGTGCGCCTGGAATCCTTCGAGCTTGAGCATCACGAAATCAAACCCGCTTTGGACGACGGTCGCCTCGACGTGGCCATGGGCTTTCTGCCGCTGATTCACGATACTGAAAAAGAACGTCTGATCGACGACCGCTACATCGTGCTGGTGCGCGCCGGCCACCCGCTGGCTTCGCGACGCATCACGGTTAAGAAACTCGCCCAGCTGGAATACATCATGGTGCGCACCCACAGCGACACGCAACGCATCCTGACGCTCCTCAGGCTCGAAGACCGGGTACGAATGGTCACGCCGCACTTCCTGGCCGCGCCAGGCATCGTGCGCGACACCGACCTAGCCGTGCTCATGCCGCGCAATATTGCCCTGGGGTTCACTCGCAACGGCGGCTACGTCATGCTCGAGCCCCGCCTTCCGTTGCAGGATTTTGAGGTGTCTGTGCACTGGAGCCGCCGCACCGAGCACGACCCCGGCGCGCGCTGGCTGCGCGAACTCATTATCGAGCTCTTTCGCGGCAAACCGCATGCCAACGTGCCAATCCAAGGATAAAAACAAATTTGGCAACGGTGCGCGCTGATCGAGGAAAACTGAGCTGAAAGGGAGCGTCCAGTCCGGGCGAAGCAGCCGCGCCGCACCGCCGCCTGCACCCTTTCACTTCACTTCAAAAATGCTCAAACACACCCGATCGGGATACCGGGCACCAGTACCCAGAAAGAACTTCTCGTTCATCCACTGCAACTCTGGCGCCGAGGTTTCGAATCGGGGCACACACCGAAAATAAATGAGTTCCGGGTTGACTTCTTCGCCTCGCGCCAGCTTGGCAATCAGTTCGG
>JAJUJN010000182.1 GCA_029265335.1 Alcaligenaceae bacterium | reverse complement strand
TATGCCTCTTCGCGCAGCATCATGTGCCAGTTGTCGATGGCGCCAGTGGGACAAGGGGGTACGCAAGCCATACAGCCATTGCAAACGTCCGGGCGCACAACATAGTTGTTGGAATCGTGGGTAATCGCGTCGATCGGACAGGCCTCTTCGCAGGTGTTGCAGCGAATGCAGATCTCGGGATCGATGAGGTGTTGTCGGATCACAGTAGAGCCGGAGTTGGCCATGCGAACCTCCTGAGACAAAAAAGCCGTGGCGGGTTGGTGCTTGGAGCAGACCCGGCCAACGGCGCAGAGCGAAAAGCCGCACCGCTGACTCAGGTCAGCGGTGGCATTTAAGGCAGCATATGCGCTGCCTTAATTGCCCCGGCTAACCGATCAGTTGAAACGAACGTACTCGAAATCGAGCGGTTGACGGTTCACGCCCATGGGGGGCGGCGAAATCCAGTTGGCGAACTTACCTGGCTCAACCACACGATTGGTCATGAGCGAAGCCACGAACTCGCGGTCTTCCTGGGTAGCCAGCCACTGCGGCGACAGACGGTTGAACTCTTCTTCGGAAATCACCTTGCCGTCGGGCGACACATGGATACCCGCCAGCGTACCGATCTTGCGGTTGAACGCTTTGTGCGGCACGGTGAGGCGATACGAGAAGCCGGCTTTTTCGATGATGCGGTTCCAGCGGTTCACGCCGGCGACCGAGTCACGGATGAAGTCGTCGCGCAGGACTTCGTTGAGCGCGTTGAGCATGGGCACTTCTTTCTCGACCAGCTGACCGTCTACCACCTCGAGCACCGGGTAGGAGTCGTCTTTCAGCAAGTGGTCGTCTTCGCGCTTGCCTTCCTCGTAGCGACCCTTGAGACCGGCGGAGTAGAACAGTGCCGCGTTGGACGACTGGTCTGCACCAAAGAGGTCGATCGTGACGCTGAAGTGGAAGTTGATGTAGCGCTGAATGGTTTGCAGGTCGATGGCTCCGGCCGCGCGAACCTTTTCAGGGTCGTCGCTGCCGATCGACTTCATGACGTCACAGGTACGCTGAATCACACGTGCCACGCCCGACTCACCCACAAACATGTGGTGGGCTTCTTCGGTGAGCATGAAACGCGTGGTGCGCGCCAGCGGATCGAAGCTCGACTCGGCCAACGATGCCAGCTGGAACTTGCCGTCGCGGTCGGTGAAGTAAGTGAACATGAAGAACGATAGCCAGTCGGGCGTCTTTTCGTTGAACGCCGTGAGGATGCGTGGGTTGTCTTCGTCACCGGAGCTGCGCTCGAGCAGTGCTTCGGCTTCTTCGCGGCCATCGCGACCAAAATAGCGATGCAGCAGATACACCATGGCCCACAGGTGGCGACCTTCTTCGACGTTCACCTGGAACAGGTTGCGGAGGTCGTAGAGCGACGGGGCGGTGAGCCCCAAGTGACGCTGCTGTTCCACCGACGCCGGCTCGGTGTCGCCCTGGGTGACGATGATGCGACGCAGGTTGGCACGGTGCTCGCCAGGAACCTCGTTCCAGACCGGCTTGCCCTTGTTCTCACCAAAATGAATGGTGCGGCCTTCTTCTGCGGGGTTGAGGAAGATGCCCCAGCGGTAATCGGGCATTTTCACGTAATCAAAGTGAGCCCAGCCCTTGGGGTCGACACTGATCGCGGTACGCAGGTACACATCGTAATCCTGGGCGCCTTCGGGGCCCATGTCGTGCCACCACTTCAGGTAGTTGGGCTGCCAGTGCTCCAGTGCGCGCTGCAGCGTGCGATCTTCAGCCAGATTCACGTTGTTCGGAATCTTGTCGCTGTAATTGATACCAGCCATTTTCGGGTACTCCAAAAAAAGTTGCCAGACCCTTCGTGCTTCGCGAGGTCAGACTCGCTTGAAGTCGAATTCTGCGGTTTCGCCCTTGCCATATACCTGCAGGGCGCCCTTCTCGCCGACCGCGTTGGGTCGGTTGAAAATCCAGTTCTGCCACGCCGACAGACGACCAAAAATGCGCGTTTCCATGGTTTCACGTTCGCAGAAGCGCAGGTTGGCCTCGAGGCCGGTGAGCGCGTCGGGCGACATCGACACACGTTCTTCCACAGCCAAACGGACTTCATCGGCCCAGTCGAGGTCATCGGGCGAGGTGGTGACCAGCCCAAGCTCTTCGGCGGTACGGGGATCGATGGCTTTGCCCACTTGCTCCTTGGCAGCGGCCAGCGGCTCTTCTTCGTCGTAGAAACGACGCGCCAGGCGGGACTGACCGGTGATCATCGGGTACAGCCCGAAGTTGCTGTCGTGCAGCTGCAGGGTGGGGGCGTTGTCTTCGGCGTCCTGCATGTAGCAGCGGTCGGCGGCGAAAGCCAGTTCGGCCAACGTGCCGGCGAAGCAGGAACCGGGCTCGATCAGGGCAAAGAGGGAACGCGAAGACACGTCGATGCGAGCCAGCGTGCGACGCAGCATGCCGACGGTTTCTTTCACGAACCAGTGGTCGGCGTGCTGCTTGATGGTGTCGTCGACGGCCAGTACGGCGGCGGGATCGCCTTCGGTACGCAGCTGCCAGAGGCCAATCGTGAGTTCGTTGGTGCGCATGTGCAGAATGGCGTCGTCGAGTTCGCGCGCCATTTGCAGAGGCCACCACTTGTCGCCGGCCGCCACGATACCGTCGACGTCGGTGGGCTGAGCCTCAGTGGGCGCCTTCACGGTGAAGTTGGCCACACGCTGGGCGCGGTCGATCGAAACCGACACGTATTGGTACTCAACGCCATCAGCGCTGTCGGTGCGCTCGACGCGGGTGAGCTGCACGCCCTCTTTGGCGCCAGTCTTGCGACCTTCGGCCGCCAGCGCTGCGGCACGCGACTGCACCGCTTCGGCGAACTTGCCCGACTTGGCCACTTCGTCTACCAGGCGCCAGTCGACTGCACGCTGACCCCGCACACCTTCGGAGGTAGTGCAGAAGATGTCGGCACGGTCGTGGCGAACCTTGCGCTTGTCGGTGACGCGAGTAAGGCCGCCGGTGCCGGGCAGAACACCCAACAGGGGCACTTCGGGCAGCGACACGGCCGAGGAACGGTCGTCGATCAACAGGATGTGGTCGCACGCCAGAGCCAGCTCATAGCCGCCACCCGCGCAGGTTCCGTTGAGTGCGGCGAGGAACTTGAGGTTGGAATGACGGCTGGAATCTTCCAGACCGTTGCGGGTTTCGTTGGTGAACTTGCAGAAGTTCACCTTCCAGGCATGGCTCGACAGGCCCAGCATGAAAATATTGGCGCCCGAGCAGAAGATGCGATCTTTCAGGCTGGTGACCACCACGGTGCTCACTTCGGGATGTTCGAACCGGATACGCTGGATGGCGTCATGCAGCTCGATATCCACACCGAGGTCGTAGGAATTCAGCTTGAGCTTGTAGCCTGGGCGTAGACCGCCTTCTTCATCGACATCCATGGCCAGGGTAGCCACTTCTCCGTCGACGGATAGCTTCCAGTGCTTGTATTGACTGGGGTCGGTGCGAAAGTCGACCTTGGGTGTTGTATCGGGGGGATTTTGCGTCATGATGTTCCTCATCTGGCAGTGACGGCCACATGCAAAGTAGTGCATCGTTTTGATCGTAGGATGCACAATATTGCATGTGCTCGAGTGTGTCAATACCTCAAATGCATTTTGTTGCTTGCGCCAGAGTTTGGCCGCACCTTGGCGGCAGGCCGTAGGGTTAGGGATTCATCGCCAGTGCGTGGCGCACGCGCTGACGGAAATCCTCAAAACATTCGGGCAGCGGTTGCACACCGGTATCGAAGGTAAGGTCGGCCTTGGCGTAGAAGGGCTCTCGCCCCGTGAGAATGAGGCGGAGGTCTTCCATGGCCTCGCGGCTGCCCGACATGGGACGGAAGTCGCCTTGCTCGATCACCCGTCGCATATGCTCCTCGGGGTCGGCTTTCAGCCAAATCGTAAAGAAGTTGGTGAGCAGCATATTGAAGCTGGCGGCATCGGATACCAGGCCCCCGGGTGTTGCCAGCACCACTTCGTCGTCGCCCTGCACCACTTCCTCGAGGGCGCGACGCTCGTAGCGCCGATAGGCACTCGCCCCGTAAAGGGAATGTATCTCGGAAATGCTGCATCCGGCCAGCCGTTCGATTTCGCGGTTGAGTTCCACGAAGGGATAGCCGAGATCGTCGGCCAGCATGCGCCCCAGGGTGGACTTGCCCGCACCCCGCAAGCCAATCAGGGCGATGCGGCTGTGGCGACCGGCGTGATCGCGTTCACCATCGAACAAATTGGTGAGACTGATACGCGCCCGATGCAGCTCGGCCTCACTACGCCCTACGAGCAGTTCCCGCAGCAACAGCCAT
The DNA here is from genome assembly GCA_029265335.1 of Alcaligenaceae bacterium. Lineage (GTDB taxonomy): Bacteria > Pseudomonadota > Gammaproteobacteria > Burkholderiales > Burkholderiaceae_B > Verticiella. The sequence continues at coordinate 846 of JAJUJN010000182.1, read as the reverse complement.
TCGGGGGTGGACGCCGTGACATCACCGACGACCTCGGCCAGACTGCAGCGCAAGGCAGCTGCCAGTTGATGCAACACGAGAATGGTGGCGTTGCCGGCGCCCGATTCCAGGTTGGCCATATGGCGCTCGGAAATACCAGCCGCTTGCGCCGCCGCTTTGCGGGTGAGGCCGCGCCGGGCCCGGAGATCGCGGATGCGATCGCCCAGCGCGGTGAGCACGGGATCTCTCAGATTGGGGTCGGAGCGTACATCGACGGCGCCAACAGCAGAATACTTCATGATGGGCGGTAGTGTGATCAGAGAACGAAGTGACGTCTCTACGGTTTAGCATGCATAATATTTCATGATCAAGGCCTGCAACAAGATGCAGGCCACTTTTACTTGCAGGAGGATGCGCCATGAATGAGCGATTTCTGGAGCAAATGCAGTCGATTACTGCCGCCCTGGTCGGCAAGCCACTCGATGCCCAGACCGAGAGCTGGCTCAATACCGAGTATGGGCCTGAGAGCCAATGGTTCCAGGAAACCGAAGCCCTCTGTCGACAAGGAGTGGCGGAAGGTTGGCTCTGTCAACACGAAGCCGGCGGCCTGCGTTATGGTCGAGCCATCAAGCCTTCCGACCAGTACGCTGGTTTCTCGGTGGACGTCGTGGATATGGACGATGTGCGCGGCCCGCACCATTCCCATCCCAATGGCGAGATCGACCTCGTCATGCCGCAAGACGGCAGCGAAGCACGCTTCGACGGCACGCCGGCTGGCTGGAAAGTCTACCCCCCAGGAAGCGCCCACTATCCCACCGTTCAAGGCGGTCGCGCGCTGGTGCTCTACCTGCTGCCCGAAGGCGCCAT
>JAJUJN010000397.1 GCA_029265335.1 Alcaligenaceae bacterium | reverse complement strand
GATCAAACCGACATCGACAACTGGCGAGAACTCAGCCAGCTCAACCTGTACCAGGGCGTGGCGCAATCGAGTTGGTACGACCTCAACCACGATGGCCTCACCGACGATGCCGATTTGCGGATCATTCAGAGCAATCTGGGGATGCAATGTGAGGGGCCGCCCACCTACTAGTGGGCCCGGCACTCAATCAAAATCCACGTACAGATTCGGCCCTTGTGGCGGCAATCGAAGGTCTCCCAGCCACGGCGAGAACGAATAACGCAGGTAGAGCATGAATCGGCTGGGCGCAAAGTCTTCGCCGTGCTGAAGATCGAAGTTGAGGCCAGCCACCCAACGCGGGGTAAGGCGACGTTCCACGGCCGCTTGCAGGCTATAGCCCCAGGAGCTGCTGCTGCCACCCGTAGTGCGATTGGCCGCCAGGAAGCCGTCGATGCTTACCCCCATGGCTTGCAGATTCTGCAAGGGGGAGGCCACGGCGTCCAGAAGAGGGTAGGCGTCGGTGGCCGAGGTGCGCGTCCAGGCGTGCGACACCGCGCCACGAATGGCATACGACCAATTGGCGGTGCGCCGGGCATACGAAACCGGCAGAGACAGCGAGGTGTAGCGTTGCGGGCTGTAGTATCCGCCATGACCCAAGGTGTAGTCGCTGAGGTCTTGTCGGTAGCGCCAGTGCATCAGGTTCACGCCCACCGAAAGCTCTTCGTTGGGGGCCAGGATCAAACGGCGGTAATAGCCCCCCATCAAGCGCGTGCGATGGTTATCCGCCACATTCTCGCCGGTAAGGCGATGATGGTCGAAGTTGAGCCAGATGCCGTCGCGTTCACCTTGATCCCAACTGAGCGACACGCCGCCGCCGGTGGCCAGCACGCCGCCCCAGACCGTGCCGGTGCGCGGGTCGCGCATGCCGGCGTACGACAACACCGAGCTCGCCACCGGTCGACGCGAAAGCCTCAGGCGCCAGCCCCAGGTGCCGAGGTCGCCGGCAAGTCGCACGCCGCCCACCCAGTTGCTCACCAAGAAATTGCTTGGGGTGCGGCCCACATCGAAGGCGAAGCGTTCTCCTTCCCAGCCCAGTGCAAACATCTGGCCTTTGGCTTTGGTTGAGCCGGTGGGGGCGCAGCCTGGCAAGGCTTGCAGGATGCCAGCGCTGTCGAAGCCGGCAAATTGGCAACTGCCGACATTGGTGGCGATGTCGCCCGCGGGGTTGGTTTCAAAGGTGCCAGCATTGAGGTAAACGTGTTCGGCCCGAACGAAGCCGCGTCCCTGCGCGATGGGGTATTCGAGCTGGGCGATGGTAGTGCTGGCATTCAGTTCAGAAAGCCCCGGCGTGCCATCGCGGCGGTGCCAGTAATCGGTGGCAAGCGTGAGACTGGGGTTGCGCTGCTGGTAGAGCTCGGTGGCGTCACTGCGCAGGCTCCTGGTCAGCCAGTCTTGCTCGCCATCCGGAGTGCGCAGCGCGCGGGTAAAGGCCAGGTTGTCCACCGGGTCGGGCGACGCCTCGGCAAGCACGCCGGAATCTTGTAGACCGCGCGCGTACCACGACAACGCGGTTTGAGGTTCGGTAGCAGCCGTCAACCGGCCCAGATCACGGTAGAGCCAGGGTTGCGGCCCGGTGGCGTCGGCGGCGGCGGCCTGCAGAACGTGGGTGCCTTGCTGAGTGTCCCCGGCTTCCGCCCAAATCATGCCGAGGCGACGACGTGCGGCAATATCTTCCGCCGGTACCGTGGGCGGGCTGCTACGCAGTTCTTCGAGCACCGCTTGCTGCTCACCCAGCGCGAGCCTGGCTTCCAGCACTCCCAGCGTGGCGCTGTGATCGGCAGGAACTTCTTGCAGAATGGCCTGGTAGGCCAGCAAGGCCTGTTGCGGACGACCCTGAAGCAAATACCAATCGGCAAGCTGCGCCTGAATCAGTGGGGTGGATTTCACTCGTTCCAGGTAGGCAATTCCCTGCTCGGGGCTGCCCAACTCCGCGCGCCGTGTGGCCTCTGCAATGTGCAATCGGTCGGCCAGGCGCTGATCCAGAACCTGCATGGCGTCGCTCCATTCCTCCAAGGGAATATGGCGCAACGATTGCCTGCCTTCGGGCCACGCTTCGGCGGACTCGAGCAACAAGGCATGAGCGTAGCGGCTTTCCAGTCGATTGGGATGGCGCTCCAGATGGCGCTCGAAAGCCCGCACCCCTTCGTGGGTGCGGCCATCCTGGCGCAACACCACAGCAAGCCGGTAACTGAGCCAGGGGTTGTCGAGGTCGAGCGATTGAGCTTCGGTGAGCAGGCGGGCGGCTTCACTCCAGTTCTGCGCAGCCAGGGCTTTGTCGGCTTGCTGTTCCAGGTGTGCCACCCGCAAGCGCTGGTGCAGATTGCTCAGATGCGCCTGCTGTGCCGGGGAGAATTCGTAGAAAATGGCCAAGGCTTCGAGGGGCGGCAGCGCGAGCAAATATCGTTCCACCGTACGCTGACTCATGCCCTCTGCCGGGGCGATCCGGAAGGCCTGGTGGTAGTACCG
>JAJUJN010000492.1 GCA_029265335.1 Alcaligenaceae bacterium | reverse complement strand
TCATCACTCGCTACGCCTGGGGCGAAATCTGGACGTCGAGCCGCTTCAACGATGTGCAGCGACGACTGCTGGTGCTGGCCATGACAGCAGGCATGGCGCGCTGGGAAGAATTCGAGCTGCACGTCGGGGCCGCCCTGAGGGCTGGCGTAGAACCCGAGGCCATCCAGGAACTGCTCTATCAGGTGGCCGTTTACGCTGGGGTGCCAGCCGCCAATACTGGCTTCAAGCTGGCGGGCGACATTCTCAAAGCGCACCGTGAAGCCCAGCACGGCTGAAGCCAGCCTGGCCCGTGCCTTCGTGGGCCTCGGCGCCAACCTGGGCGATGCGGCAGTTACAGTACGCGTGGCTGCCGCCCAGGTGGCCGCGCTGCCTGGTGTGGCCCGACACCGCTTGTCGCCGTGGTATCGCACCCAACCTGTTGATGCTCACGGCCCACCCTTCGTCAATGGTGTCATCGAAATTCACACGGCTCGCAGCGCGGCCGAGCTCCTGTGCCAATTACAGGAAATTGAACAGCGCCATGGTCGCGAACGCCCCTATCGCAATGCGCCACGCACGCTGGATCTCGATTTGCTTTGGTTCCATGGCATGACGATTCAAACCCCTGACCTGATCGTGCCCCACCCTCGCCTGCACTTGCGGGCGTTTGCACTGCGCCCTTTGGCTGACCTCGATCCCAAGCTGCCTCTTGCCCAGGGCAGCGTGGAGGAATTGCTGAGAGGTGTGGATAATGCAGGGCTGGAGCCACTCTAACCTGTGATCATCGGCGCGTCGCCGGTGGCGCCGTCGTTCATGTCTTCACCATCGTCGCTCACTTCTGGTCTTATCGCTCTGCACGGCAATCGAACCGAATGGCTGCTCGACGCCGTGGCAAGCTGGTTGGCAGAACATCCGCTGGCGCCGCTGGAGCCCGAGGTGATCCTGGTGCAGAGCAACGGCATGGCCGAATGGGTCAAGATGGCGCTCGCCCGCGAGGTGGGCGTCTGCGCCGCCGCCCAGGTGCAACTGCCGGCACGTTTTCAATGGCAGATTTATCGTCAGGTGCTGGGCCGCCATCAGGTGCCCACCAGCTCTCCCTTCGACAAAATTCCGCTCACCTGGCGACTCATGCACCTGTTGCCGGCCATCAAGACGCAACCGGGTTTCGAGCCCATTGCCCATTACCTGGCCAAAGGCGAAGCGATGCACTGTTTTCAGTTGGCCTCGCGCATTGCCGACCTCTTCGACCAATACCAGGTGCACCGCCCCGACTGGCTCGACGCCTGGGCGCGTGGCAAAGAGATCCTGCGCAATGCTGCAGGGCAAACCAGCCCTTTACCCGACGATCAGCGCTGGCAGGCGCGACTATGGCAAACGGTGCTGGGCACGCTGGCACCTGAGCAGCGCCAGCTTTCTCGCGCTGCCCTGCACACGCGAGTGCTGGAAGTGCTCAACGCCCCCGCTGACCTTTTCGATTCCCAGGAGGTCTCGCTGCTTGGCTCGGCAGGCGCACTGCCTCGGCGTGTGGTGCTCTTTGGTATGACTCATGTGCCGCGGCCCACACTGGAGCTGCTGGGAGCCTTGGCCACTCATTGCCAGGTGTTGCTCGCAGTGCCCAATCCCAGCCGTTTCCACTGGGCCGATGCCATCGACGGTCGGCAGTGGCTGCGCAGTCAACGGCGTCGCATGCCTTTGCGGGGCGAAGAGCT
>JAJUJN010000257.1 GCA_029265335.1 Alcaligenaceae bacterium | reverse complement strand
GTCAGCGTCAGCGTGTCGCGCTTGTACTGAAAGTTCACGCCGGTTTCGAACAGCTGCGTAGCCGCAGTGTCGATGTCCATCAGCTCCTGGTTGCAGCTCATGCGCGTGCCCACGAAACCCTTGGGCACCTGCAGCTGGTGGTCTTTCTGGACATATCGGCCCGACAACGCGTTGCAACCGTAGAAATGCAGGCGTCCGTCGAAAAATCGAAGGTCGATGCTGGGAGTAGAGGGAATTTCGAGAGCCACGCCACTGACACCATCCAGATGCCACCTGGTCCCCTCGAGGCTGGGTGCGTCACCCGAACCAGGTACTGAAGTGCAGGCGACCATAAGGCTTGCCAATGCGGTGCCGATGAGGGCCGGATAATGCATGGTGGAACTCCTCGAGTGTGGCTGCGCACCCTGGGCGCACGACATCCGCGATGATATACCACACCGCAGCCGCGTCCGAATTGCGATTGTCTATACTAATGTCTTAACCGCGTGGAACTTCAGACTCATGAAAAAAACCTTGATCGGTCTTGCCATGGCGCTCGTTGCAAACGGGGCGGCTCTGGCACAGGTGCCCCCCGAAATGCGGCATCTGCTCGAAAATCCCAATGAGCTCATCCGCAAGGATGCCGAATGCAAGGTGCCGTTTCCGGAAGAAGCCATGGCGCACTTGCCTGCCGGCTTCAAGGGCGAAGTGGTGGCTTTGCTCACCTTCAACGTGGCGGGCGAGTTTCGCTTTGCGCGGGTCATGCAATCGTCGGGTAACGAGAAGCTCGACGACGCCGCCTTGTATGCTGCGCTGGAATCCAGCTGCGAACCCTTCGGAGACCCTAGCGACCCACGGCTGGAAGGCAGCTTGATCGGCTTGCCGTTTATCTTTACCTTCGACAATTCCCGCGGGGGCGACCCGGTAGAGGTGCTGCCGGTGCAATGAGCCAGGGGCTATGCGCCGGCAAACTCCCCTGGCGCGGTCAGTCTTGGCGCTCGGTCACTTCCACCAGGTGGTAACCGAATTGCGTTTTTACTGGGCCCTGTACCTCACCCACCGGGGCACTGAACACGACCTGGTCGAATTCGGGCACCATCATGCCGCGGCCAAAAGTGCCCAGATTGCCGCCGTCTCGGCTGGAAGGGCAGCTGGAATGCTCACGGGCCACTTCGGCGAAGTCGGCGCCATTCTGAATGGCGGTTTTCAGTTCATTGCACTGCTCTTCGCTGGACACCAAAATATGGCGTGCGCTTGCCTGACTCATAAAAACTCCTGATCTGATTTTGACGCAAGGAAAACTCCTCACGATACCGGAAAATCAGGAGTCGTGCCGGGTGCCTGAGCGAACGCAGGTAAGGGCGGCAACTGAGGCCGCTCATGAGGTGGCAGTTCGTGCAACATGACGAAGTCGGCAAAATCAAACCCCGGCCCCACCGTACAACCCACCAGTGTGTATTCCCCCAGAGAGTGGGCAGCCTGCCATGCGCCTTGCGGCACCACATGCACCGGTTGGGCCGAGTCTGGCGCACCTTTGGCCAGTGGCCCCAGCAGCAAGCGATCGCTGCCGGCCGAGTCGTGTGTGTGCACATAAAGGCAGAGTGGCGCGCCCTCGTACCAATGCCAGACTTCGTGAGCCATCACGCGATGCCAGTGGCTCACGACACCCCCGGGCAAGAGAAAGTAAATGGTGGTGAGGGCCGAGCGCCACTCACCGTCAGCCCGTTGCACCTGGTGCGTGGCACGATGCACCTCGGCAAACCACCCACCTTCGGGGTGCGGCTGGAGCTGGAGCTGGGCGATGAGTTCGGCAACGCGTGGCGGCATGGCTCACCTGATGGAAGTGATGACGGGCAGGCTGGGTCGCAGAATTCAGTGTCGCTCTTCGGGTTCGACCAGGCTCGTGACTTTTTCCGAGATTTTCCGCTTTTCGCTTGAGGGGAGCATTTTCATGATGAGGATGACGCCCGATAAAGCGAAGCAGATGGAGTTGGTGAGAATGATGGGCCATTCCAGCCGCATGATGCCGAATATCGTCCACAGCCCGAAGCCGAGCACGGTAAGGCTGTACATGCGCAGGGAGATGGCCTTGGTATCTTGGGTTTTGACAATTTTCCAGGCTTGGGGAACGAAGCTGGTGACCGAGCAGAACGACGCCAGATAGCCAATGATCAGTGCGATGTCCATGCGTTCATCCTTCTTCGTTTGATGCTCGATTGCCCAGGGCACGGCTCACTACCGCTGCTTCTGCTCGCAGGGCATTGGCCACCTCTCCATGAGGGTCGGCGGCGAAACTGCCGGTGGAACCGAGCACCGTAACCACCGCCACTACCTTGCCTACCGCATTGTAAATGGGTGCGGCGATCGCGCTGATGCCCGGCAGGTAAAGGTTGCGCACCACGGCTACACCATGAGTGCGAACTTCTTTCTCGATCTGGGCAGCCAGCGGTTCGAATTCGTGGTTGGATTGAGTAGCGCGGGCCGATTGCTGATGTTCTTTGCGGGCGAGGGCGCGCAGGGCGCCATCGCCTTCGAATGCGAGAAACACCCGACCCGTCGCGGAATTCAGCACCGAGAGCACCGAACCAACGCGCACGTTGACCGTGACTGGCAGCCCGGGTTCTTCGAAACGTACGATCGTCGGGCCGTAGTTGCCCATGACCGAAAGAAACGCCGTGAGCTCCAATGAATGACACAAACGATTGAGCGGCGCCTCGGCCAGACGCAGGGGATCGGCCACTCGCATGGCCGCCAAACCCAGATGGATCACTTCGGGCCCCAGAGCGTACTCCTGAGTGGCTGCGTCTTGGATCACGAAGTTGGCGTCGGCCATGCTGCCAAGGTAGCGGTGAACCTTGGCAGGGCTTTCGTCGATACGACGAGCAAGCTGGCTCAAGCTGGCGCGCCCCCCCAAGGCCGCGAGGCCTTTGAGGATGGCAATGCCGGTGGCAGCTGCCTGAACCCGTTGGCGTCGATCGCGTGGAGCAGGGCGGGAGGTAATAGGCGACATGATGGGGAACTGGGGTGCAGCCAGAGAAATCTCATGGAGAGGGCGCGAAAGAACGCAGTATATCCGTCCGGCGTTTGCCGCAATTACGCAATGCGTTTTATATTTACGCAAATAGCGTCGATTGGGAGACACTTATGACGTCCGCCGCCGCATGTCCATTTCATGCCATGCACGATCGTGCAGACGCACTCACACCCGAGCAATTGCAAGCCAAGGCTGAGGCATTCAACCCGTTCCAGCAGGAATACATGGTGAATCCCTCCGAGTATGTGCGCTGGGCTCGAGAGCAGAACCCTGTGTTCTACAGCCCCCAGATCGACTACTGGGTGGTTACCCGGCACGCCACGATCAAAGAGGTGTTCCGCGACCCCATCAAGTTCAGCCCGTCGAACGTCCTCGAGCCGATGGCGAAGCCCGACCCCGAAGTGCAGAACATTCTGCAACAGTACGATTACGGCATGAGCCGCACCCTGGTCAACGAAGACGAGCCCATCCACATGGAACGTCGCCGGGTGCTGATGGAGCCCTTCAAGCCCGAGCATCTGCGCGAACACGAAGCCCATGTACGCCAACTGGTGAACGAGGCCATCGATGGCTTCATCGACGATGGCGAAGTGGATCTGGTCAAGGCTTTGTTCTGGCACGTTCCCTTCAGTGTGGCCCTGCAGTTTCTGGGGATCGACGACGAAGCCGACCGCCAGACCATGCATCAGTTTGCCATTGCGCACACCATCAACGCATTCGGTCGACCCACCCCGGAAGAGCGGCACGAAATCGCCCATACCGTGGGTCGCTTCTGGCAGTTTTCGGGCGAGGTGCTCGAAAAAATGCGCCAGACACCCGACGGGCCGGGTTG
>JAJUJN010000251.1 GCA_029265335.1 Alcaligenaceae bacterium | reverse complement strand
CCCACGGCATGACGGCAGCTTTGCAGGCCCTGCAAACATCGTCGTTCGACGCTGGTCAGGCACAGGGCGCCCAGGTGGCGCTCGATCTGCTTTCGTTCGGCGTGGTGTTGCTCAATCGCGAGGGCGAGGTGCTCTTTGCCAATTGCATGGCGCGCGGGCTGAGCGAAGCACGCGATGGCATTGCGCTCGATCGTACTCTCACTGCCTTCGACGCCTCGGCCAACCGGGCGCTGCGCGCGGCTGTAGAGCAGGCCTTGGCTGCCCCGCAATCGCAAGTTCCGGTTACCACAGTGGTGCCGCGCGAGGGAGGCCAGCGCGACCTGCTGGCCTTGGCCTTCAGCCTGGGTGATGCAGGCTCGGCGACGGTTCCGGTGGTTGCGGTTTTCGTGCTCGACCTAGAGCAACGCTCGCAGGTGCCCGCCGACGTGCTGGCCCAGTTGTTTGGCCTCACACCAACGGAATCCGAGGTGGCCAATCTGCTGGCTCAGGGGCGTCGTAGCGACGAGGTCGCGGAGCTGTTGCAGGTCTCCGCCACCACGGTGGCTTTCCATATTCGGAACCTGCTGAGCAAAACCCACACCCGCCGGCAGGTCGATCTCGTGGCTCTGTTGCTGGCTGGGCCCATGTCGGTACGTTTCAGGCGTTGAACCCTTCAATACGGAGAGCGATGTGTTTGTGAAATTTCAAGGGGCGTTTGCCGCCGTCGTGCTTGCCGGTATCACCCTGCCCGCGATGGGCAACGATGTCGTCGACGCCTTTGTGCAGGCGCCAGGCTTTGAACCCATCGCGGTGGACCCTTTGTGGGACCAGCTGCACGAGGCTTTGCCGGCCTCATCTCACTCTATCCAACGTGCTACCGCCAATCTATCGTCGGCCGCACTGGCGGCGTTGGCGCTGGAGCTTACGGAGTCGCCTTTGCCGCGGCAACGACAGCAGGTGCGCCAGGGCGTGATCATGCAGAACGAAGACGTTGCCGGGGCGGCGCCGGTGAGCCTGGTAGAAATCACCCGCTTCAATCTGGGCCCCGCCGTGCGTCAGGATCTGGTGGAGTCGCTGGGCGAAGCCCAGGTGGCTCCGCTCAGTGAGTTTGGCGAAGGGCCGCACGTGGTGTGGCGCCTGGCCACGCAAGAGCTGCAAGGCAACCGGGCCGCCCTCATCGCCGCTTCACGCCGCGTGCTCACCGAGGCTGAAGCGGCTGCGCTGAGCTGCATGGGGGAGCCTTGCCTCACGCCATACAACGTGGTGCTCGAGCTTGCGCCCTGGCCCGAGCCAGAGGGCCTGGAAGTTGACGAAGAGTGGGCACGACTGGCCACCCTGGGCGGTGGCGCCCACGTTGCTGCGGCCTTGCAGCATCTTCAAGGTGAAGTAGAAGGCGAGGCGGTAGCGATTGAGTCTAGCGCCGATGTGGCCCAAGGCTCGGTACTGCGCAACGAGGCCGTGGTGGAGCTGGGCCTGGGACAGGACGACGGCATGGACTCCGCCTGGCGCCATGGCGGCTTGATGGATGATTCCATCAAAGCACAATGGCAGCGCCTGTTGATGCTGCCATTAGGGGGTGAGGCTGCCCTGGTGGCGGGCAGCCTGCTGTGGGAATGTCGGCGGGGCGATGAAAGCTTTGCCCCACCCGGGCAGTTCTGCCCTTGATCAGTCCCAGCTGAGTGCGCCGCCCGTTTGATATTCGATCACGCGGGTTTCAAAGAAGTTGCGCTCCTTCTTGATGTCGATCATTTCGGCCATCCACGGGAAGGGGTTCTCTTCTTGCTCGAACAGCGGATCGAGGCCGATCTGCTGGCAGCGCCGATTGGCGATGAAGCGCAGATAGCTCTTGAACATGGGCGCGTTGAGGCCGAGCACGCCACGCGGCATGGTGTCTTCGGCGTAGGCGTATTCGAGTTCTACAGCGCGCTGGAACAGGCCGCGGATTTCTTCGCGAAACTCCGGCGTCCAGAGATGCGGGTTCTCGAGCTTGATGGTGTTGATGAGGTCGATGCCGAAATTGCAGTGCATGGACTCATCGCGCAGGATGTACATGTACTGCTCGGCCGCGCCGGTCATCTTGTTCTGCCGGCCCAACGCCAGGATCTGCGTAAAGCCCACGTAAAAGAACAGGCCTTCCATGAGGCAGGCAAATACGATGAGCGACTTCAGCAGCGTTTGGTCGGCCTCGGGCGTGCCGGTTTTGAAGTGAGGGTCGGCAATGGCCTCGATGAACGGAATGAGAAATTCATCTTTTTCGCGGATCGAGGGGATCTCGTGATAGGCGTTGAAGATCTCGGCTTCGTCGAGGTCGAGGCTTTCTACGATGTACTGATAGGCGTGGGTATGGATTGCCTCTTCGAACGCCTGGCGCAGCAGGAATTGTCGGGCTTCTGGCGCCGTGATGTGCCGATAGGTGCCCAGCACGATGTTGTTGGCGGCGAGAGAATCGGCCGTGACGAAAAAGCCCAGGTTGCGCTTCACGATGCGACGCTCGTCGTCGGTAAGGCCGTTGGGGTTCTTCCACAAGGCGATGTCGCGCGACATGTTGATTTCTTGCGGCATCCAGTGGTTGGCGCAAGTGGCAAGGTATTTTTCCCAGGCCCATTGGTATTTGAACGGCACCAGCTGGTTGACGTCGGAATGGCCGTTGATGATGCGTTTGTCGGCCAGTTTGACGCGTGCGGTGCTGCCCGCAGTGACCGCGCCCTCCATGGGGGCGCCCTGGCCCTCGCCGTCGCCTTGCGGCGGGCGAGGGGTGGCCTGAGGTTGGGGTTTGTCTTCGTTCCAGTCAAGCATCTTTGAATCTCCTGTGCGTTACTGGCAGGCTTCGCATTCGTCGAAACCGGGGTCGCCGGGGCGCATGGTGCAGGCGTCGCCCACGATCTGCGGCTCGGGGCCGGTGGCCGGTGCGCTGGCTGGGGCAGCGTTGCCCGCACCTGCAGCAGCCATGCCGGGGTTGCTGGCTACAGCGTTGAGTTCGCCGCCTTGCCCGGTAGACTTCTCGGCGCTGGTGGCGCCCATGGCGCGCAGGTAGTAGGTGGTTTTGAGACCACGTTGCCACGCCAATTTGTAGGTTTCGTCGAGTTTGCGACCCGAAGCGCCCGCCATGTAGATGTTGAGTGATTGCGACTGATCGATCCATTTCTGGCGGCGGGAGGCGCATTCCACCAACCAGGTGGGATCGATCTCGAAGGCCGTGGCGTAGAGCGTGCGCAGCTCGGCGGGGATGCGATCGATGCGGGCCAAGGTGCCGTCGAAGTATTTGAGGTCGGCCACCATGACTTCGTCCCAGAGACCCAGCTGCTTGAGGTCGCGCACCAGGTATTCATTGACCACCGTGAACTCGCCCGACAGGTTGGATTTCACGAAGAGGTTCTGATAGGTGGGCTCGATGCAGGCCGACACACCAACGATATTGGAAATGGTGGCGGTGGGGGCAATGGCCACGCAGTTGGAGTTGCGCATGCCCTGGCGCTGGATCTTGGCTCTGAGGGCGTCCCAATCCATGGTGCTGCTGGTGTCGACTTCGAGGTAGCCGCCACGCTCTTCCTGGAGCAGCTCGATGGAATCTATGGGCAGGATGCCGCGATCCCAGAGCGAACCCTTGAAGGATTCGTAGGTGCCGCGTTCGGCAGCGAGGTCGCTGGAGGCGCTGTAGGCGTAGTAGCACACAGCTTCCATGGAGCGATCGGCAAACTCCACGGCGTCGGCCGAAGCGTAGGGCACGCGCATGAGGTGCAGGGCGTCTTGAAAGCCCATGATGCCCAACCCCACCGGACGGTGGCGCATGTTGGCGTTGCGCGCTTTTTCGACGGCGTAGTAGTTGATGTCGATGACGTTATCGAGCATGCGCATGGCAATGCGGATGGTGCGCTCGAGCTTTTTGTGATCGAGACGGTAGCCGTTGG
>JAJUJN010000543.1 GCA_029265335.1 Alcaligenaceae bacterium | reverse complement strand
TGCGCACCACGGGCAGGTATTCGTCGAGGCGCGCGCGCGAACTTTCGTTGCTCAGGCTGAGAGTCACGCCCACATGCAACAGCCTTTCTACCCGATCGTTGCTCACGGTGACCGTAAAAGGCTGCAAGCTGAAGAAGATAGGCGGCTGCGGCGCCACCACGGTGTTCGAATCGGGCGTGCTGTGAGCTTCGGTTTCGGCCCGCAGCCCGCCGTCGTCGTTGCGGTTCACCACCAGATAGGTGATGGCCGTGGCCGCGCCGGCCAGAATGGTGAGTGCAGCTAGAGCGAGCAGCGATTTGCCCAGGGCGCCACGCTGGCGTTGGAGTAAGGCGGGTGGCTGGCGGTGGCCAGCGTGAGTCGCGACAGAATCGATCATCAATAACGTGGGCAGTCTATGAGCCAGGCGCTGAATCGGGCGCGCAGCCGGCGCGGGTGGGTGGGCTCGCAAGGCGCCGGTGCGCTAGGCATTATGGCGTTTAGCAGTGCGAGGCGAGTGGCCAAACAAACGGGCATATGTGCCCCAGCTCGGCGGTTTGGGGCGTCGGGCTCAGGCAAAGGTATCGACCAGACCGCGAGAGGGCCGGCCGGGTGCCGCCAGGCTCGCTTCGCTGTGGTCGGTGGGCTCCGCGTCGGCGCTGGCAAGGCCGGCACCTCCAGCCGAGGCTTGGTGTTCAGCCGGGTTCTCTTGTTCGCCCACACTGGTTTCGCCCAATTGAATTCCCGCTTCGGCTAGCGCTTGCTGAAGCTGCGGCAGTGCTTGTTCGATGGCCGATCGCACGGCTGCGTGGGGCGATAGAAAAGCAGCGCTGGCTTGCTCGCCGGCCAGGCTCAGCGTGATACGTACCGGGCCCAGATCGGGCGGGTCGAGGCGCAGCTCGGCATGGCGCAGGCCCTGGCCTGCGTCTGCGCTCAAGCGCAACACTTGCTGGCTGAAATGTTGGCCCCATTGCGGGGAACTGAGCGGCGCCGTAACCGCCAGGCTGGCCGGCGCGATTGCGTTGCCCACTGGGTTGCTCACTGCGGATGCCAGGCCGGTGCTGAGGGTGGGCA
>JAJUJN010000136.1 GCA_029265335.1 Alcaligenaceae bacterium | reverse complement strand
GATGGATGCGGGTCGTATCAAGGTGCTGGGCTCTACCGGGCTTGAGCGTAACGTGGTTCTGCCTGAGGTGCCCACCTTTGCCGAACAGGGCATCGAGGGGTTCGAAATGACGGGCTGGATTGGGCTCTACGTGCCTGCAGGCACGCCGGCAGAGGTCACCGCCAAACTGTCAGAAGCCGCGCAGGCCGCCATGGCCACCCCCAAGGTGGCCGAGAGAGCCGAAGGCCTGGGTCTCTCGATCGTGGCGTCCAGCCCCGAGGAATTTGCGCAGCGTTTTGCCCACGATTATCAAAATTGGCAGAACATCGTGAGCAACGTCAACCTCGACTAGCGACCACGAAAAGCCGCGTAAGGTATAAGCTTTCATGAGATGCGCCAGCAGGGCTCACCAGAAATTGAACTCTGAGGGGAAATCATGAAAGTTTACGAAGCCATTGCTCGCGGCTTGTCGGATCTGGGGTGTGAAAAGCTGTTTGGAGTGCTCGGCGACGGCTGCGTTTACATCATCGACAGCTTTCGCCGCGATTACAACGGGCGTTACGTTGCAGCCACCCACGAAGGCAGCTCGGTATTAATGGCCCAAGGCTGGGCACGGGTGTCCGGCCAAACGGGCGTGGCCACGGTTACGCACGGCCCCGGCCTTACCAATACCGTCACCGCCCTGGTCGAGGGCGTAAAGGCCGCCACTCCCATGGTGTTGATCGTGGGCGACACGCCGGTGCTCGATCGTGAACACGCCCAGAATATCGACCAGGCGGCGTTGGTTGCCGCCACCGGCGCAGGTTTCGAACACATGCGTGGCACCGAAACCGTCGCCGAAGATCTGGCGCGCGCTTTCTACCGTGCCCAGGTAGAGCTTCGCCCCATCGTGCTCAACGTTCCCGTGGAACTGCAGTGGAGCGACGTTGAGTACCGAAAGCCCCACCTGCGGGTGCCTGAAACCCGCAGCGTTATTCCCAGCAGCAAGGATATGGACGACGCCATTGGCATCATCGCCACGGCGAGCCTGCCTGTGGTCATTGCCGGGCGCGGGGTGAACACGCCCGAAGCCGAAGCCTCGGTGCTGCGTTTTGCGCAGCGAATCGAAGCCCCGGTGGCCACCTCGTTGCGTGGCAAAGGGCTGTTCAACGATGATCCGTTCCACCTTGGCATCTCAGGCACGGTGAGCCACGAAGTAGGGCTGGATGTGATTGCCCGCAGCGATTGCCTGATTGTGTTCGGCTCCAGCCTCAACAAATACACCTCCGGCGAACGCGGCCTCACCCGCGATAAGCGCATCATCCAGATCAATCCTCTGGCCAGCGAGCTTGGCAGTTGCACCCCGGTCACCGTGGGCATGGTGGGCGATCCTGGCCTTACTGCCGATGCCATGGTCAAGTGGCTCGACGAGGCCGAAATTCCCGGCTCCGGTGCGCGTAGCAACGATCTGCGCGAAGCGCTCGAGAACTACCACAAGAACGCCAAACAGAAGCAGATTCGCCCCACCCCCGCAGGCACGGTCGATCTTTTCGAGCTCGCCTACGCGGTAGAAGAGGCGCTCCCCAAAGATCGCGTGTTCGTCAACGGTTCAGGGCGCTTCATGTTCGCCTTCTGGGAGGTCATCTCGGTACCCAACCCGCGCTCCTACGTCGATGGCAACGGTTTTTCTTCCATTGGCATTGGCGAGGCCACTGCCATGGGCGCCGCCTTGGCTGCCGGTGATCGGCCCACGCTGCTGGCCACTGGCGACGGTGGCCTCATGCTCAGTGGTTTGGGCGAGCTCACCACCGCGGTCACCGAAGAGCTCGACCTTGTGGTGATCGTGGCCAACGACAGCAGCTATGGCGCTGAGCATATCGCGTTCACCATGCACAACATGGATCCCGAAACCTCGCTGCTCCCGTCGCGCGACTTTGCCCGTATCGCCGAGGCGCTCGGCTGCAAAGGGCTCACTGTCACCAACACCGAGGAGCTCAAAGCGGCCATGGAGGCTGTGGCCAACCGAGACCGCAAGCGACCGCTGGTGATCGATGTGAAAATCGATCCAGCGGTGGTTTACGGCGGCACGGCCATTGCGCGTCCGTAAGGGCAAGGTTGGTGGCCCGGGCGATTGAATGGCAATCGGCGTGCGTCCGCACGCCGTCAATCGCGCAGCATCGAGCCGCCCTGCAAAAAGGCCTCCAGCCCGGGAACGTGTAAGAGGTCGCCGGCGCCGCCGAAGCGGCTCAAGAAGTCGAGAAGGTTGTTGTCGCCGTCATCTTTCGTTGACGTGATATTCACAAAGCCTGTGACTTCATCGTATTCGCGAGGGTGCTCAGGTGGGCTTCCCCTCACGAGTTGCAGGTCGCCCCGGTACACCTGAAAGGCAAAGGAACCAAAGAGCCGTTGTTCCGACACCTCGCCGAGCTCGAAGCTGCCGGCCTCGCAGTCGGGGTTGCTTGATTCGCAGCGAGACCATGGATGGGACGGCATTTCGACATTGGCCATGGCGTTTTCAAGCTGCTCTGCCATGAGTTCCATTTGTTGCAGATCCATCGTTTCGAGTTTGGTGAAGTCGAACTTTTCGATAAAACTTAAACCTGTGTCCATGGCTGTGGCCATGGCGTCGGCTACGGCCGCGGAGGTGACCGTAACCCGGAAGTTGTCTGCCGGCACACGTTGGGGTGCGGGAGCGCCCGGCAATGTCAGTATCAGCATCACATCACAATCGCCCGCACCGTTTCTACCGTGCAGTTTGATGAGAACTTGAGAGTGTTCTTGTGCGCGAATTTCCCGTGCGGCTCGCGCCACATCGTGTTGTACGTTTGAAGTGGCCATTGCGCGCGCAAGCTCGTCTTCGAAGCCCTCCCGTTGGCGCTGCACGGCTTCGAGCTCAGTGGCGTTGCGGCCATGAGCCTCAATTTCTGCTTGATCGAGGTCGCTTTCGATGTTCTGCAGGCTCTGTGGAAGCATACGTTCCAACTGATCCGCCAAGCCATTCGGGGTCACGATGCTGTAGGTGGCGCGAGCGCTGTCTCCCCCTTCGCAGTTCCACTCGTCGTCAGGGCCCGAAATCAGAAAACCGGGAGGGACGGCGAGGGGCACCTCAATGGTGGGGTCAGGTGAATCCTCTGCAGGCGTCTCTCGTTCAGACTGGTTCAGGCTCATTCCGGGTCGGTGGCTGGTATGAGTGCGTGAGTCTGACGGAGAAGACGGCTCTCGTGGCGAAATGAGGGGCGGCTTGGGGTCTTCAGGAGCTTCGCCATAGAACCCTTCCACCTCCACTTTCAGGGTAAATGTGGCGTCTGTGGTCTGGATGGCGTGACGCGCCACGTTCGCCACTCGCACGAAAAACTCGATGCCCCCGTTCTCGTCGAGCAGATGGGAATGCACCCGGCGCAACTGGCTGTGCGGCACGCTGGCATCAACCGGGTGGGCCACAATTTTGTCGTCGATGATCAGGTGGAGAGCTTCTTTGGTTTGCGGGTTGGGGGTATCGAGAACAAATCTGACGGTGGTGGGAGCCTGGCTGGGGCCCGTGGGCATTTGAACCCGAACTCTCCAGGCCATGGTGGCGAGAGGCTCGAGAGCGTCTTCGATGGCGATTTCCGTTTGGTACACGGAAGGCACCTCCATCGTAACGTGCTGTACGTTCTCAAAAAATTCGTCGATATCGAGATATTGGGCCACGAATTGCGGGTAAAGCGAGTACAGGCCGTTCTGGTAGGGGCGCAATGAGCCGAGAAGCTTTGCTGCCTGTTTGAGGCCTGCATCCACTCTGTCCAGCCCGGTGTCCTCCCACGGTCCGTTCCGTTCGAAAATATGACGCAGATAAGAAACCCGACGCGTGTCGTGGAGGTCAGAACTGGCGAGCATATTGCCCACGGCATACCAGAAGTACCAAGTTCCATATTCGCATTGCCATGCGAACCTCACGTGGTCCACCGGCGAGCCGCCTTGCTTTTCGGGTTTGGGTAGCCGCGGCCAGTCCAGTGGTTGGTCGAAATGCCGCATCCAGCGCACGTCGGAAGGCCCGTATACACCGTGATCAAAATACTGGCTGTAGCGCGATTCCAGGTACATGATCTGGACCGCCGCAGCGGTCCCGTCTGTCAGCCATCCGTCGGCGCGTTCACCGACGTCGCAGCGAGTCGATCCGGGCAGATCCTTGCGGTAGGCATAGGCCCGATAGGCGGGGTTGGCCGCTTGAATTCCGTGGAACAGTTCATGGGCCGCTGCTGCTTGCAGGACCCGGTCGTTCTCTGTAGTTGGCGAAAGGAAACCCGGGTGGCTCGATAACACCATGGTGCCGCTGCCGGCTGCATAATAAGACCCGAGATAGTCACGATCGCGATTCAAGTAAGCCAGATACTTTTCGCCGCCGAGAAACCCGAACCGGCCCTGGTCGTTGCGTTGGCGAGGCGCGCGGAAACCCATCGACTCAAACCACACGCTGGCATCCTCGAGTACCCACTGATGCTTGTCGGCGTAAGGCTGGAGGCTGCCAAGAGCGTCATCCTTTGGCGGCTGCAGGAGTTGCCGCGGGACTCTGGGGGGCAGGGGTTCTTTCTGAATCGTCCACGACGTGGTGGGCCACGGGGTTTGGGCTGCAGCGGAACTGGCAATCGTGGCGAGACAGATCACCAGCACGAACGAGGGGAGGGCGCCGCGAAGAGTTTTTATCATGCCTAACGAAGCCCATAGATTGGAGTCATCTGGCGCAAGCGGCGCTCTTCATGGTCAAGATCCCGGCGGGCCTGCGCCAGGCGATCGTCGAGGCGTCGCAGCTCGCGTCGCAAGGCATTGCGCTTGGCGTCGTCTTTTTCTTTTTCCAGCTCACGCTGCTTCCGCCGCATTTCGTTATTCAGGGAATCGAGGCGTTGTTCAACACTGTATACCTGGTAGCCGAGCTCATGGTAGTGGCGAAAGCTGCGGTCGAGCTCCATGGGGCAGGAGTTGCGATAGCTCCGGCCCAGGCGGCCTTCACGCACCGCATTGGCCGGGCTGCAGTATTCACGGATCCCAACTTCGCGACCTGCCTGATATTGCTGCGAGTCGGGCACCACTCTCACTGCGGAACAGGCTTCGCGATGGTCCTGCAGGCGAGAAAGAGGATAGCCATCGCGCCCATCCCGATAGCCTTGATCTGTCCAGTTGGCGGTGAGGCATTCTTTCTCGGACATGCTGGCGCAGGCCGAGAGCAGTGCGACAAGACTAACTCCGGCGATCGTCCGAAAGAAGTGGCGGAGCCCAACGCCGGCGAGGGGCGGGAAGAGTGAGTGGTTATTCATGGGATGGAACCTGGCTGCCACGCCGACACGGGAAGCCCAGAGATTAATCCGTCAAAAAATCGATGCCACCGCACAATCCGACGGGGCCGGCTTGAGCCTGGAGGCGGGGGTCTATCCAGCCAGTTTTTAACGGCACTGGCTCATTCATAAACGACATGCGAAAGCGCTCGCTTTCGGGAGCTTCACCCAGATTCGTTTGCACCTCGACCAGCAAGCGGGTCACAGTATCCGATAAATACGACGAAAACTGTGACCGGCCGAGTGTGCGTTCAAAGGTCTGTAAAGGTAAAACCCGTTTCATTTCATCAAGAAACGATTGGTTCGAGACGACTTCGGGCACGCGGAGGATCATACTAGCCAGCTTCTGCTGAAGGGCATTTTCTCTGAAGTCGTAGAGCTTTTTGTGGACCAGCGAGATGTCCACCTTCGTATTTTTCTGGTCGAGCCAGGCAAGATCCCAGATATCTCGGGAACGAACACATTTTGAACTGGCAAGAAACGCCAACAACTTGTCGGCCATGATCTCGACCGGAGCTTGGACCGCAACAAAAATGTCCTCATAGCCATCAGGCAAGAAGTCATAGTGCTTTGCCGGAGACTGCAACACGCTCGTGTGCGCCGGTACATTGGCTACGTTGAGCCTGATCCCCTGGCTTTTGTATAACGACGGTTATGATTGCTGAGTAATTTCGAACTACCGTCCCGGGGGCGTTCATGTATGAGACCAAGGTTCGCCGTGTTGGTAATTCCCTTGGCGCGACGCTTCCCGTTGAAGT
>JAJUJN010000444.1 GCA_029265335.1 Alcaligenaceae bacterium | reverse complement strand
TGGCACAGCAGAACAGGGCGTACCCGGCTCGGGCTTCGTCGGCCGTGAGCGAGGCAGGCTGATGCGGCCCCTGATGAATATCGCCGCTCACCACCTTGCCCTTGCACGTTGAGCAGGCACCATCTCGGCAGCTATAAGGCAAAGCCACGCCTGCCGCCAAGGCGGCGTCGAGTATGGTTTGACCTGGTTCTGCCGTGAACTCGTGCCCCGAAGGTTGAACCGTGATGCGATGCGTCATGAGAACTTGCGAATTTCCTTGATGCGGTTTGCGTCATCCACCAACAGCACCTTGGGCTTGAACGTAGCCGCTTCGGTGTCGTCCATGGGCCCGTAAGTGCAAATGATGAGATGGTCTCCGACCTGGGCCAGGCGTGCCGCCGCGCCGTTGAGCGAAATCTCTCCGCTGCCGCGTGGCGCGTTGATGATGTAGGTAGAAAACCGTTCACCATTGTTCACGTTGTAGAGCTCGATTCGTTCGAACTCTTTCATGTCGGCGGCGTCCAGCAGATCCTGGTCGATGCCGCACGAGCCTTCGTAATGCAAATCGGCTTGCGTCACCGTGACCCGGTGCAGCTTGGCACGCAGCATCATACGTTGCATGAGTCTAACTCCTGAAAATAATGGTCCGCAGCTGCGGACCCGACCCAACAACACCGTCAGGCCAACCATCCATTTTAATATTTTTTGCCGGCAACACCGACAGGGAAAATCTGATGCGTGTCAAAGACATAGCATGGATTGCCCTGACCGGCGGGCGAACACGCAAAAGCGCCCGTGCCGCGACAAGCGACACGGGCGCTGGTCAGACCGGTGCGGCGCTTGACCAGCCGCAACGCACCGGTGACCCCTGGAGACTCTCAGGCCTGGAGCTGAGTGGGTTCGAGCGGTTTGATGGCTTCGAACTTCTTGCGCGTGGCCACGAACTCTGGCCGCGGCTTGAGACCATACTTGGGTGCGTCAAGGGTGTTTTCCATACTGTTGTACACCATGAACACGTTCGACCGCGGCCACGGGGTAATGTTCCCGTTGGAGCCGTGCATGGTGTTGCAGTCGAAGAACACCACCGAGCCCGCTTTACCGGTGACCGAGCGGATACCGCCCTGCTCGATGAGGATTTGCAGGCTGACAGGATCGGGGACGCCGTATTCCTGTTTGCGCAGCGAGTCGCGGTAATGGTCGTCGGGGGTTTCGCCAATGCACGAAATGAACTGCTTGTGCGAGCCCGGCACCAACAGCAAGGGGCCGTTCTCGGCCACGTTGTCGGTGAGCAGAATCGAGCAGCTCACCGCGCGCATGTGCGGCATGCCGTCTTCCACGTGCCAGGTTTCGAAGTCGGAGTGCCAATAGAACTCCTTACCCTGAAAGCCGGGCTTCAGGTTCGCGCGCGACTGGTGGATATAGACTTCGGAACCCAGAAGCTGTCGGGCAATATTCGCCAGACGGGCATCACGGCTCAGACGTTGCAGCATGGGGCTGAGTTCGTGCACCGCGAAGATGGAGCGGACAATATCGCTGCCCGGCTCGCGGATCGCTTCTTCGCGCTGCTTGATGGCCGGATCGTTGGCCATGCGCTGCACTTCATCCAACAGGGCCTCGGTTTCCTTTTCGGAGAAGAAGCTCTCCAGGAAAAGGAAACCGTCGCGGTCGTAGGCTGCGACATTCTCTGCACTGGTGCCATCGGCATAGGTGCCGCCCGAATATACGACGGGATCTTGGCGGGCGATGATCGCTGCGCCGCGATCAGCTCGCGACGCGTAGATATCTTTGGCAGGGGTAATCATTACGCTACCTCCTTGTTCTCCACATCATCTTCGATCAACGGGTAAACGCCTTTCTCGTCGTGGACTTCTTTACCCGTGAGCGGAGGGTTGAACACACATATGACCCGCAGCGGCTCCTTGCCGCCACGCAGCCAATGCTCATCGTGCTCGTTGAGCGCATACATCACACCGGGCTCGAGCACATATTTCTTGCCATCGGCGATGGTTTCGATTTCGCCATCGCCATCCACCACGTAGACCGCCTCGAGATGGTTCTGGTAGTG
>JAJUJN010000009.1 GCA_029265335.1 Alcaligenaceae bacterium | reverse complement strand
GGAGGCGTATCTGATCGAGAACGGCAAGATCAAGCACCCCGTGAAAGGCGCCACGCTCATCGGCAACGGGCCCGAAGCCATGACGCAGGTGCGCATGGTAGGCAACGATATGCGGCTGGATTCGGGTGTGGGCACTTGCGGCAAAGATGGCCAGAGTGTGCCGGTGGGGGTGGGTCAGCCTACCTTGCGCATCGACGGGCTCACCGTAGGCGGCACCGGCTGACGCCGGTCGCGCAGTCTACCTTTGGCCGATAGGCGCATGAGGGTGCGCAACGCAATCATGCCGCCCACCACTTCCACGGTACCGGCCGGCACCCACATGATGAGCCCGCCCAGGTTCTGATCGAACTGGGCGCTGTAATCGAGGGCCCGGCCGCACACATCGTATACAGGGTAGAAGTCGCGCTCGCTGAAGGTGAGGATGGCGCCGGCGATCATTTGCGGCGTCATGGTAAGAAACGGCGAGAGTATGCGCATGCCCGGCCGCATCACCGCGGGCGGGCTCGGCCGACGGTCGAGAATCAGGTTCCAATACAGTATGCCGCTGATCACGACCGACCAGTTCATCAGGCGGTAGAGGCGCCAGTCGAGCATGGAATAGAACTGCACCGTGGGCAAAAGCCACACCAACACCAAGAACACGAAAGCCAGTGACACCAGCAAAGGGTTGGTGAGTGTGCCCTCGATGAAGCGACCGAGCGGCTTTTGTCGGAATCGGTACAGCCACCGGCGCCAGGCCGTAGGCAGGCCAGCGCGCAGCGTGGAGCCAGGATAGGCCGACATCAGCAGAATAGGCCCGAGATGATGCAAGACCAGGTGCTGGATCCGGTGCACGAAGAACATGCGCTCGGCGTAGTAATCGAGGCGCGTGTGCAGCGACAAATACAGCATGATCATGCCGATCCAGAACAGCACCTGGCGCACCGTGTTCACGCGTACTGGCACCCGCTTCACCCCCCGCAGGTAGAGCACGATGGTGATCGTGAACACCACGATGAGCGTGGGTGAGAACTCCCAGGGTTTCAGCCAGATCAGGTTCATTGCCGCGACAGCCAGAGAACAAGCGTATTGATGAACTGGCGGGCATTGTACGCTTGGGCATCGTTGACCAAGCTCACCAGGATGAAGCGCCGCCCGCTGTCAGCCTGCACATAGCCGGCCAGCGCGTTCACGTCGCGGAGGGTGCCCGTTTTGAGGTGGGCGCGCCCGGCAGCGGCGTCGCCACGCCAGCGCCTGCGCACGGTGCCATCGGCTCCGGCAATGGCCAGCGACGACACAAACTCCGGCATGCGCGGAGAAAACCAGGCAGCTTCGAGCAGGTCGGCCAGGCTGCCGGCGGCTACCCGAGCGTGGCGCGACAGGCCCGAACCGTTTTCAACAAAGAGTTCCGAAAAGTCGAGCCCTTGCTCTTGCAATACCGACTGCAGGGCAGCCCGTGCCGTGTCTGGCGTGGCTGGTGCAGGGCTGGCTTCCGCGGCCAGCGCCAGCAAGGTGAGGCGCGCCATCACGTTATTGCTCGACTTATTGATCGACCGAATAATGTCGGCCAGCGCGGGCGACTCGTGGCGGGCCTGCAGCTGGGTGGTGGCTGGCATGCGGCCATTCACGATGTTGCCGCGCAACTCCCCACCCAATTGTTGCCAGATGCGCCGTATGACCTGTTCGGCGTGCTCCTGCGGAGGCAGCAGCAGTCGGTAATGCTGAAAGGGATCGCAACTGCTGGGCAGAGTGCCTTTCAGGGTGAGCGAGGGGGTGCCGTCGGCCGCTCGACCCGGTTGCAGCTGCACGGCCCGGGTACCTTGGCAGGCGCCCCTGCGTGACTGAATCTGGTTGTTTACGCGCAGGTTTGGCAATTCGGGATCGAGCGCAACTTGCCACTCACCTGTGCCAGGGTCGGGCCAATAACTCAACCGGGTAGCGTTGTAGCCGATGGTGAGGGCATCCGGGCTCGCGTTGTAGACGCGGTCGGGCGCATTGTCGAAAGCGCCCGGGTCGATCGCCACGTCGCCGAAGATCGACCGATCGATCACAATATCTTCCAGGCTGCGCACGCCTTTGAGCCGCAATTCTCGAAACAATCGCCAGACATCCTCGATCTGCAGCTCGGGGTCGCCGCCCGCCTTGAGGTAGAGAGGACCCGCCAGATGCCCATCCCGCGTAATGACGGTTTGGGGGTCGGTGTGCAGCTCGGTGTACCAGCGATGGTTGGCCCCCAGGCCTTCGAGTGCGGCAAAGGTGGTGACCAGCTTCATGAGAGAAGCGGGGTTGCGGGGAGTGAGCGGGTTGATCGCGATCCAGGGTGATTGCCCCACTTCCATCACCACGAGCGACAGGCTGCCGTCGTCGAGGCGCGCGCGGCGCCAGTCGTCGAGAAGTTCGCCGGGCAGGGCCGAGACCTGGGTAATAGCGGCCTGCTGCCAATTTCGAGTGGGACGAACCACTGCCGACCCGCGCATTACCACGTCGTCGGCCATGCGCAACTGCAGACTCGAGGTGGGCTCGCCACCATCGGGGCCGTAAAGCGGGGATGGGTCGGTCTGTGACAGATTGTTTGGCGTGGAGCAGGCAGCCAGTAGGGCGGTCAGCAGGGCCAGAGCCAGACGGGGTTTGCGGCGTGGGAAAAAACGGGAAAACACCATGAACAACCCAAGAAAAAGCAGGGATCAGCGCAGCACCATGCCCACCAGCAGGGCGACGCCTGCCACCACCAAAATGAGGCCGATGCGTTCTCGGGTTTGCAGAGCCTGCGAGAACAGGCGGCGGGAGGCCACTTGAGCGAAGAGGACTTCTACCAGGCCCAAGGTGCGCACGTTGGCGACGCTGGTGAGCGCAAACGCCAGAAACCAACATTGTGACGCAAAAGCGCCCATGAAACCGGCGAAGAGCGAAGCTTTCCACACTCGAAAGCTGCCGAACAGGGCTTCGCGATGCCAGATCAGCAAGCCTATCGACATCACCAGCGCCTGCAGAGCCAGGCCCCAAGTGAGGCTGGTGCTGGCGCGCAAGAGCGGCGAACCGGTTTCCAGCGCCAGGATGGCGCCGCGAAAGCCCACGGAGGCCAGGGCGAAGGCTGCCCCCGACAACAAGCCGAGCATCGCGGGCCACCAGGGCGCGGCGCTGGGGGCCGTAGATGGTGTGGGTCGCGACATCACGATCACGCCTGCCGTGGCCACACAGACTGCCATCCACCCCAGGAGGGGAAGCCGTTCGCCCAGTACCAGCCACGCGAAGATGGCAACTTGTATGGGTTCGGTTTTGATGTAGGTGATGGCCACCGTAAAGCTGCGCAGGCGCATGGCGGCCAGCATCAGCGCCGTGGCTGCAATCTGCGCCAGCGCGCCCCAAACCGTATATAGCAAGAAAGCCCGGTTGGGTGCGGGTGGCGACACGCCTTCGACCATGCTGATGACGAGCAGAAACAGCGCTGCGAATGGCAGACCGTACAGAAACCGAACTTGCGTGGCGCCCAGCGTGCCCAGACCCGCGGTGAGATGGTGCTGCATGGCGTTGCGCGCGGTCTGGGCGGCAGCAGCGGCCAGGGTGACAGGAATCCACAGAATGGAAAACATCGTTTGTGCGACTCGCGTGGGGTGGTCCAAGAAGCGTGAAATGTAGGCCTACGCTGATGTTGCGAGCGCCCGAAGCGCTGGTATGATAGGTCAAAGTTTCAAAACCGCCTTGCACGGAGGTGCACATGCCTAGGTCCAAAGTTCGTCCCGAATTCTCCGATGCGTCACGCGACGCCCTCATGGCCGAGCTCAAAGTTGGCCTCGATCAGGTCGAATCCTTGCTGCGTGAGGCGGCAGCGGCTTCTGGCGACAAGGCCGCCGAGTTGCGTGAAACCGCACTCGAGGCATTGCGCCGCGCGAGCAACAGCGTAACCGACGCCCAAGATGCGGTCATCATGCGTGGTCGTGCTGCTGCTCGGGCCACCGACGACTACGTGCACGACAATCCCTGGCGCTCGCTGGCTGTCGCGCTGGCGGCGGGTGTCGTCGTCGGGCTGCTCGCCCGTTCACGGCACTGAGCATGGCTCAGGGCACCCCAACCCTCGCTGAGGCGGTGCGTGCTCTGGCCGCCACGCTGGTGGCGGCTGGTCGTACGCGCTACGAACTCTTCTCCATCGAGCTGGCTGAACAACGCAGCCTGATGGCGCAGTTGGCGGCCTTTGCCGTGGTCGGCCTGCTGGCTTTGTGGCTGATGATTCTAGTGGCCACGGGCTGGGTGTTGGCCACATTCTGGGATACCGAGCATCGCTTGGCTGCCTTTGGCTGGGTTGCTCTCTTCTGGCTGATCGTGGGCTTGCTGGCATTGTGGCGCGTCGTTGCGCTGCTGCGCCACGCACCTGCCCCGTTCGAGCTCACGCGCGCGGAACTGGCTCGCGACGCGCAGGCGCTCGCGCCCCACCCGTCGCCACCTCCTTCTTATGGCGCGGCTCCATGGCCGGTAGATCCGGCCGCTCCCCAACCACCGGCGGAGGGCCCCCGATGAAGCGCCAAACTGCTTCCGATCGCGTTGTGCGCAAAGCCTTGCTGCAAGCGCGGGCTCAGATTCAGCGCTACGAGGTCACACTGGGTGTGCAGCAGGTGCAAGCCTCGCTCACTCCTCGGTCTTTGATCGCTCAGGTTTTGCCTGGGCTTCTGCCCAGCCAGACCGGGTCTGGGTCCGCATTCGTGCAGGCTGGTGAACAGCTGGCCGGTTGGTATACGCGCTATCCCGGTGTTGCTTCGGCCGCCACCTGGGTGCTGGGCCGTATTGGCAAGGGCCGTGCGCTCACCGCAGTAGGAGTGGCGCTGGCCGTGGGCCAAGCCATGAGCATGGCCCGTCGGCGTCGCTGAGAGCGCCCAGTGGGGGGCACTTTGCGCATTGACCAGCATCGCAGGCGGTAGGTAGCTGGCGTTCAGGGGCCGACGCAGTAGCGTCGGCGCCCGCGATTCATGCCGCTTCAACGCTGAGCCGGCTTCAGTTTAGCCCCGGCTTCAGTCCAGGCCCATTTTCTGCCAGAGCTCATCCACGCGGCGCACCACCTGCGGGTCTCGCACGATTTCGCGTCCACATTCGAGGTGCGTTTCGCACGGACATTTAAGCGTGGCATCCAGCCACAGTTAGCCGCCCAGGCCCGATTCCGGGGAGGCGAAATCGAGGTAGTCGATGGGTGTGTTGTTCACCAGCACGGTATCGCGCACCGGGTCCATGCGGGTGGTCATGGCCCAGACCACTTCCTGCCAGTTGCGGATATCCACGTCGTCGTCCACCACCACGATGAACTTCGTGTACATGAACTGACGCAGCACGCTCCAGATGCCAAACATGGCGCGCTTGGCATGCCCGGCGTATTGTTTGCGTATGGCCACCACGGCGAGACGATAGCTACAACCCTCGGGCGGTAGATAGAAGTCGGTGATTTCGGGCAGCTGACGCTGCAGCAGGGGCACAAACACCTCGTTGAGCGCCACCCCCAAAACGGCGGGTTCGTCGGGCGGTTTGCCGGTGTAGGTGCTGTGGTAAATGGGATTGCGGCGCATGGTGATCCGATCCACCGTAAAAACAGGGAACCACTCTTGCTCGTTGTAGTAGCCAGTGTGGTCGCCGTATGGGCCTTCAAGAGCCATTTCGTAGCCGGCTCCGGGGCGCCCTTGCGGCACGGTCTGGCCGCTGGCCTGTGCATGGTCAGCCGGCAATAGATGGCCTTCGAGAACGATCTCGGCGGTGGCCGGCACCTGCAGGTCGCTGCCGATGGCTTTCACCACCTCGGTGCGCGAACCTCGCAACAGACCGGCGAACTGATACTCGGACAGGCTGTCGGGCACCGGGGTGACGGCGCCCAAGGTGGTGGCTGGGTCGGCCCCCAGCGCCACCGCCACCGGAAAGGGTTCGCCGGGGTGCGCAGCCGCATGATCGCGGAAGTCGAGTGCGCCGCCACGATGGGCGAGCCAGCGCATGATGAGCTTGTTGCGGGCGATGGGCTGCTGGCGATAGATGCCGAGGTTCTGTCGCTTGCGCCGCGGCCCGCGCGTGACCGTGAGGCCCCAGGTGATGAGCGGCGCCACATCGTCGGGCCAGCAGTATTGGATAGGCAAGCGGGTCAGGTCTACCTCGTTGCCTTCCCAGATCACTTCCTGACAGGGCGCGGAGCGCACCACCTTGGGCGCCATGTCCCACAAGGCGGACTTCAAC
The DNA here is from genome assembly GCA_029265335.1 of Alcaligenaceae bacterium. Taxonomy (GTDB): domain Bacteria; phylum Pseudomonadota; class Gammaproteobacteria; order Burkholderiales; family Burkholderiaceae_B; genus Verticiella. The sequence continues at coordinate 11,044 of JAJUJN010000009.1, read as the reverse complement.
ATCCCCACTTTGGCCACGGCGTCGCGCAAGCCGCGCGGCGGCTCGGGCTCGCGTAGCGAAGCCAGTAGCTCACCCACTTCCCGGAGCGCCTGCACCGATGCGGCGCCCATACCCCAGGCCACCCGTTGCGTCGTGCCGAAGAGGTTGCCCAATACCGGCATGGTGGAGGCCTGGCCTTGCGTGTGTGCGTTCTCGAACAACAGGGCGGGACCCTCTGCACGCAGTACGCGGTCGCAGATCTCTGTCATTTCGAGATGGGTGTCGATGGCGGGAGCAATGCGCTTGAGTTGTCCGCGAGCTTCGAGTTGATTGAGGAAGTCGCGCAAGTCTCGGTATTTCATGAGTGACTGTGGTGAGTGCGAGGGTCGGGTTGAAGGTTGTGACAGCGGCAGGAAAGGCGAGTTGTGATTTGACTGAGAGTCGTGTGAGAAACCTGCAAGCTGACAGTGAGCTGACGAGAAAGACGATTAAAACCCGGGTAATATTAGGGGTTGTGATTGTTATCAAGCAAAAACGCTACCTAAAATGGCGGCCGTTGCGTTGCTGCCAGTCCTAGGGTTTGGTGTTTGCCAGCCCGCCATCGTGCGAACTCTCCGCCGGTGCAGCAACGCTTTTCTTTCGCTTGATGTTCACCCTCCCGATCCCCAAGGATACCCGCTTCCTGCGTTGGTCCGGGGGCGCGTGCGGTTTATTCCAGGAGTGCTAGACATGGTCGATGCCTCATCTCGGCTTCATGATGCAGCCCGACCGGCTGCCACCTCGTTATCGTTCACCCAGCGCTGGTTGCGCGCAGGCGGTTGGGCCTTGAGCTCATGTCTGATGATTCTCGGCGCCCACACGGCTGTGGCGGAAGAGCCCGCCACGGCTCCGCCCAAGCTCAGCGACGACGTGGTGCAAGCCGAAAAGATGATGGCTGAACAAATGGTGAGCCTGCAGCAATACATCGTCGATACCTACCGAGTGCCGTTGCAGTCGGTGCAGACCATGGTGGAATCCGCCTGGGCGGTGGGCGAAAGCATGGGGCTGGACCCACTCCTGCTGCTGGCCGTGATGGCCATCGAGTCGAGCTTCAATGTGAAAGCCGAAAGCCATATGGGCGCCCAGGGTCTGATGCAGGTCATGACCCGAATTCATCGCAAGCGTTTCGAGCCGCACGGTGGCGTGCAAGCCGTTTTCCAGCCCGAGGCCAATATTGCCGTGGGGGCCCAGATCCTCCAGGAGTGCATCGACCGACGCGGCTCATTGTTGGGTGGCTTGACATGTTATGTGGGCGCCGCGGGCACCCGCAGCGCATACGGCAACAAAGTGCTGGCCAAGCGCGACAAGCTGCGCAAAGTGGCGCTGGAAGCCGGCGAGGAGCTGATTCTGCTAGCGTCCACCGAAGCGTCCCAAAGCGATCTGCACGACGAAGATCATGTGATCGAAGCACCCCCCATCTCGCGCTTTGTCGAGGCAGATGCGCCTCGGTTGGCGCGCGCGCTCCTGAACGAGCGCGGTGCGGTAGACCTCTGATGCAACCCAGTCGGCGCTTCTTCCTGACGGGCGGGCGGCTGTTCGGGAGTCCCTGGACGCAGTTTGTGCAGCGGCTTGGTCGCAGTGTGAAAGGGCAGGTCGAAGATATCTCCGAGTCGGGTGGTCCGGGGCAGCAGGCCCGCTTGGTACCCACGCGCCGAGAAGACGTGATGCACGCCCGCGCGCTATGCGCCGAGAATCGGGTGAAGCTCGCCTTGGCGGGCTCTCACGTGGCGCGCGATGAGCCGGTGCTTTGGGTGGATCCAGCCCAGCTCACAGGGGTGGAAGAGCTGTCCGCCGGCCAAGTGCGGCTCGCACCCGGCACACCGGCGGGGGAACTCCGCGAACGCGGCCTGGCCCCGGTGGATCCGGCACACGACGACACTGCGCTCGCCATCTGGCTGGCTGGCCTGCGCGACCACGAAGTCGACGGCCTGCTGAATGCCACGGGCGGGCTGGTCAGCGCCGATGTTCTTCTCTTCGACGGGCAGCTCGATAATCTCGGCCTTTTTGGTGGCCAAACTCAAAGGCCGCCGCTCGGCCTTGCGCTCCGCGATATTGTGTCGGAGCTTTTTCGTCTCAGCCAAAGGCCGTCGATGCAAGTCTGGCGCGAACAGACCGCATGGCCCGCCCGCTATCGTCTCGACGTACTGTGGCGCGAAGAGCCCAATCTGGCGCATTTGCTGGTCGGTGCCGGTGGCACTCTGGCCTGGCTCGACACTTCCACGTGGCAGCCCATGGAGTCGGAGGCCGCAATGCCCGAACGTCGCTCTCGCGCCCCTCAGGGTGCCGCCGAAGTCGACTTTTCCGCCTGGGTGGAAGTGGAAGTGAAACGCGCTTTCGATCCGGAGTGGGTGCTGGCGCCGCTGGCTTTGCGCGCCTCATAGCGCTGGGCGAGTTGTACGGCTGCCACGGGCAAGGGATAATCCGGGTTCCCATTCTTCATTGTGTGTCTCATGGATCCCGTTTTTCGCCAAGCCGCCTTGCAATACCACGAGTTCGATCGTCCGGGCAAAATCTCGGTCACGCCCACCAAGCACATGACCAACCAACGCGACTTGGCTCTGGCCTATTCACCTGGCGTTGCCGCGGCGTGCGAAGAGATCGTCGACGATCCCGTCAACGTCTTCCGTTACACCGCACGTGGCAACCTGGTTGGCGTCATCACCAACGGCACGGCCGTGCTCGGCCTGGGGTCTATCGGTGCACTGGCCTCCAAGCCCGTGATGGAAGGCAAGGCCGTGCTGTTCAAGAAGTTTGCGGGTATCGACGTCTTCGACATCGAAATCAACGAGAGCGACCCTGATAAGCTGGTGGAAATCATTGCCGCGCTCGAGCCCACGTTCGGCGGCATCAACCTCGAAGACATCAAGGCGCCCGAGTGTTTTCAAGTCGAGCGGCAGCTGCGCTCGCGCATGAACATCCCCGTGTTCCACGACGACCAGCACGGCACCGCAATCACAGTGGCCGCGGCTTTCGTGAATGCGCTCAAGGTCGTTGAAAAAGACATCAGCGAGATCAAGCTGGTCTGCTCAGGCGCTGGGGCTGCCGCACTCACCTGTCTGCGACTCATGGTGGATCTTGGCCTGCGTCTCGAGAATATCTGGGTGACCGATATCGAAGGCGTGGTGTACAAGGGTCGCACGACGCTCATGGACGACGAAAAAGCCCGCTTCGCGCGCGACACCGATGCTCGCACGCTGGCCGAAGTCATTCCCGGCGCCGACGCCTTTCTGGGTTTGTCCGCTGGTGGCGTGCTCAAGCCCGAAATGGTGGCTCAAATGGCCGAGCGCCCCATCATTCTGGCGCTCGCCAACCCCGAGCCCGAGGTGCTGCCCGAGGTAGTGCACGAGGTGCGGAGCGACGCAGTGATGGCTACCGGTCGGTCCGACTATCCCAACCAGGTCAACAATGTGCTGTGCTTCCCGTATATGTTTCGGGGCGCGCTCGACGTGGGCGCCACCGCGATCACGCGCGAAATGGAAATTGCCGCCGTGCACGCCATTGCCGGCCTGGCCGAAGAAGAAATGAGCGACGTGGTGGCCCTGGCCTATGGGCGCAACGATATTTCCTTCGGGCCCGAGTATCTCATTCCCAAGCCCTTCGACCCGCGCTTGATTCTGCGCATTGCGCCTGCCGTTGCTCAGGCGGCCATGGATGCCGGTGTGGCCAGTCGGCCCATTGCCGACATGGACGTCTACGTCAATCAGCTGCAGCAATTCGTGTATCACTCGGGAGCGTTCATGACTCCCATCTTCAGCTTGGCCAAGCAGCTCGTGCGCGAAGGAGGGCGCAACCGCATTGTGTTTGCCGAGGGCGAAGACGAACGCGTGCTGCGCGCGGTGCAGATCGTGCTCGACGAAAAGCTGGGCAAGCCGATATTGGTCGGTCGTCCGTCGGTGCTGGCGGCCCGCATTGAACGTGCCGGTCTGCGGATGCGACTGGGTGAAGATGTCGAAGTCACGAACCCGGAGTTCGACCCGCGTTTTCGCAAGTACTGGACCTCTTACTGGCAGATCATGAATCGTCGGGGCATCACCGAAGACCTCGCCAAGGTAGAAATGCGCCGGCGCCTCACCCTGATCGGGGCCATGATGATCCACCTGGGCGAGGCCGATGCCATGGTCTGCGGCACGGTTGGCCTGTACAACAACCATCTGCGTTATATCGACGAAGTGATCGGTCGGCGCGAAGGTGCCCGAGCCTATGGCGCCATGAACTTTCTGGTGCTGCCCGAGCGCACCATCGCCTTGGTCGACACCCACGTCAACGACAATCCCACCGCCGAAGAAATCGCCAATATCACCATCATGGCCGCCGAAGAAATGAAGCGGCTCAATCTCGAGCCCAAAGCGGCGCTGCTGTCGCACTCCAACTTTGGCTCCAGCGATTCGCCATCGGCCGTGAAGCAACGCGAGGCCCTGGCCATCCTGCGCCGCGAGGCTCCCTGGCTTGAGGTCGACGGCGAGATGCATGGCGACGTCGCCTTGGATCCTGAAGGGCGCCAGCGCATCCTGCCCACCTCAACGTTGAGTGGTTCGGCCAATCTGTTGGTGTGTCCTAATATCGAGTCGGGCAATATCGCGTATAACTTGCTCAAGACCGCCGCTGGCGGCAACGTGGCGGTTGGCCCGGTGCTGCTGGGTGCCGCGGCGCCCGTGCATGTGCTCACGCCCAGCGCCACGGTGCGGCGGATCGTCAACGTGACTGCTCTCGCAATAGTGGATGCCAACCTGGAGCGCTGATTCCCCAGTCAAAACCCGCCCAAGTACCGGTCTGGTGCTCACGGGCGGTGGAGCCCGTGCGGCGTATCAGGCCGGTGTCCTCAAGGCGGTTTGTCGCTTGCTGGCTGACGCTTCACCGCAGCACGCGGTCTGCAACCCCTTCGACGTAATTTGCGGCACTTCGGCAGGCGCCATCAACGCAGCGGCGCTGGCCTGTGCGGCGCACCGGCCGCGTAGCGCGGTGCGCCGCATCGTGGGTATCTGGGAAAACCTCGAAACCAATCAAGTGTATCGGGCCGACTCCATCGGCGTGGCCGCCACCGGCGTGCGCTGGTTGTCGATGCTGTCATTCGGCTGGATGCTGGCGCGCCTCACCCGCGACCGACCGCGTTCGTTTCTCGACAGCGAACCTCTGATTCACTTGCTGAGAGAGATCATGGATTTTCGACAGCTTGAAGAAAATCTCGAAGACGGCGTGCTCAGCGCGGTCGCGGTGACCGCCTCGGGATATTCTTCGGGCCGGCATCTCACCTTTTATCAAACGCCCGCCGAGGTGCCGTCCTGGCAGCGCGCCCTGCGCCAGGCGGTGCGCGAGCGCATCACCCTCGACCACTTGTTGGCGTCCAGCGCCATTCCTTTCATCTTTCCGGCCCGCCGAGTGCGCGTGGGTGACACCGTGGAATGGTGCGGCGACGGGGCCATGCGGCAGCTGGCGCCGCTGAGTCCGGCCATCCATCTGGGGGCGGATCGCATCATGGTGGTGGCCACGGGTCGGTCGTACGAAAATCCGCCGGTAGATCGCGAAGACTCCTATCCGTCGCTGGCTCAGGTGGCAGGGCACGCGCTATCCAACATTTTTCTGGATAGCGTGGCCGCTGATTGCGAGCAGGCCGAGCGCATCAATGCCGTGGCCAGACAGCTCACGCCGGAGATGCAGAAGCATCTGAACGTGCGTCCGGTGCGAATTCTGGCGATTACACCCAGCCAGAACCTCGACGAAATCGCCGCGCGCCATGTTTGCGATCTGCCTGCTACCATGCGGGCCCTGTTGGGTGCGATAGGCGTATCGGCAGACCCTGGACGTACCAAGGGCTCCGCGTTAGTTTCCTATATTTTGTTCGAACAGGCCTACACTCGCGAACTCGTCGAGTTGGGTTGGCAAGACACTTTGGCCCGCGCCGACGAAGTGCGCGACTTTTTTGACATCCCGCAAGCCACATCGTGAGTTCCGGGGTTTAATCGGTATGAGGACGTAACCATGGCAGGCACGCAGATGGCATGGCAAGAGCAGTTGCAACGCGGAGGCCCACTGGTGGTGCAGCCCGGCGAAGCAGAAACGGTACAAAAAGCGGCCCAGGCATTGGGCTATGTGGTGTTCGAGGCCGATTGTGCCCGCGCCAAATCAAAGTCGGCGGTATTGCGCGCCATTGCAAATGCCGTCGATTACCCCGAGTACTTCGGCAGCGACCTCGACGCCTTGCTCGATTGTCTCACCACTACCATGGCGGAGCAGTCGCACGGCGCCTTATTGCTGCTGCGGGGGCTCAATCTCGACGAACCGGGGCTTGCTCCTCACGTGCCCGACATTCTCGACACCTGTTTCGACGCCGCCGAGCATGCACGCGACGAGAATCGGGTGCTGGCTTATGCCTCCTTGCCCTGACACTCCTCAGAGCTGAGGTGTCAGGCGTCAACCCAGCCTAGCAGGGCGCTGCTGGCAGCGGCGAGCGCCAGGCCGGCGGTTTCGCTGCGCAGGGTCAGTGCGCCATGGCGCACAGGGTGTACCCCCGCGCGCAGGGCTTCGGTATATTCGTTGGCCTCCCAGCCGCCTTCCGGCCCTACCCATAAGGCCAGCTGTTCGGGCGCCTGCTGGCGCAGACATTCGGTGAGCGTGGTGGGAGCCTCGGGGTGGCAGAGCAGGTGCAGACCACCGTCACCTTGCGCATGCACCAGCGCTTCGGCCCACGGCAGGGGTGGCAGCACCTCGAGCAGATCGTTGCGCCCACTTTGCGCACAAGCGGCCAGCACAATACGCTGCCAATGCTGCCACCTGCGCTCACGGCGTTCGCCCTGCAACTTGAGCACCGTGCGTCGGGTGAGCACCGGCACAATCCGGGCCACGCCAAGTTCCGTGGCTTTCTCCACCACCCAGTCCATGCGGTCGCTGGCGGGGATCCCCTGATAAAGCGTCAGTTGGCCGCGGCGCGGCGCCGATTGACGGGCCTCGCCCACTTGCGCCTGCACCTTGCGACCCGCCACGCGGAGCGTGCCCGATACCGCCCAACCCTCACCGTCGAAGAGTTCGATGGCCTGACCGTCCCGCAGGCGCAGCACGCGCAGCGCGTGGTGGGCCGCAGCCTCGGGCAATTCGGCCTGGGTGTTGTGGGGCTGGGGTGGGGGGTGAAAGAAGCGGGGAGCGGTCATGATCAACGTCGGCGGCGAACAGCAATGCGGCCGATTGTATCGGCGCCCGGCCCACTCGCCGATGGGTGGCCGGGGCAAGCTTGACAATTCACGGTAAAATTAGGGGTTTACCAGTGTTGATCACAGGCCGTTTTGTTCCATGACCCACTCCGCAGCCGCTTCGTCAGCCCGTCCAGACGACACCCAGATGGCTCACGCCATTCGAATCCTTGCCATGGATGCCGTGCAACAGGCGAAGTCCGGCCACCCGGGAGCTCCCATGGGTCTGGCAGAGGTTGCCGTGGCTTTGTGGCGTCATCAGATGCGCCACGATCCGGCCAATCCGCAATGGCCTGGGCGTGATCGCTTTGTGCTCTCGAACGGTCATGGCTCCATGCTGCTCTATGCCTTGCTGCACCTCTGTGGCTACGAGCTTTCGCTGGAAGAACTGCGCCAGTTCCGGCAACTGCATTCGCTCACACCAGGGCATCCCGAGGTGGGCATCACCCCGGGGGTTGAAACCACCACGGGCCCGCTCGGCCAGGGGCTGGGCAACGCGGTGGGCATGGCGCTGGCCGAGCGCCTGCTGGCCGCCGAGTTCAACCGACCCGGTCACGAAGTGGTAAATCATCACACCTTCGCCATTGTGGGCGACGGTTGCCTGATGGAAGGCATTTCGCACGAAGTGGCGTCGTTGGCGGGCACGCTCAAGCTCTCGCGCCTCATTGTGCTCTACGACGACAACGGCATCTCCATCGATGGCAACGTTCAGCATTGGTTCGCCGACGACACCGTCGCTCGTTTCAAGGCCTATGGCTGGAACGTCATACCGGCAATCGACGGTCACAGCGTGAGCGAGGTCGCCGAGGCCATCGCCAGGGCGCGCAACCAAACCGCAGCGCCCACTCTCATTGTGTGCCGCACTGTCATCGGCAAGGGCGCACCCAACCTGGCGGGTAGCGAAAAAGTGCACGGCGCTCCCCTGGGCGATGCTGAAATCGCTGCCACTCGCGAGGCCCTGGGTTGGGATAGCGAACGCTTTGCCGTACCGCAGCCGGTTCGCGACGCCTGGGATTTTCGCGAGCAGGGCGCCACTTTACGCGGCGAGTGGGAAGCCCGCTTCGAGGCCTACCAAAACGAGCACCCCGAGCTGGCCGCTGAGTTCGAGCGACGCATGCGGGGTGATTTACCGGCTGATTTCAACCAGCGCTTCGAGCAATTCCTGCAAGAAGTGGTGGCTCGGGGCGAAACCCTGGCCACGCGCAAGGCTTCGCAACAGGTCATTGCGGCTCTCGCCGAGATGTTGCCCGAACTCATTGGCGGTTCGGCCGACCTCACGGGTTCAAACTTTACCGATTGGCCCGGTGTCACCGCCTTGCGCGCGCCCGTCGACGGCCAGCCGCACTCGGCGGGGCGGCATATCAACTACGGTGTGCGCGAGTTCGGCATGGCTGCCATCATGAACGGTCTGGCACTGCATGGTGGTTTTTTGCCGTTCGGCGGCACTTTCCTGACTTTTTCTGATTACTCCCGCAACGCGCTGCGCATGGCGGCATTGATGAAGCAGCGTGTGGTGCATGTTTTCACCCACGACTCCATCGGACTGGGCGAAGATGGTCCCACCCATCAATCGGTGGAGCACGCGGCCAGTTTGCGCCTCATCCCCAATCTGCATGTCTGGCGACCCGCAGACACCACCGAAACCGCGGTGGCATGGGCCGCTGCTGTGCGCCGCCCGGCCAGCATCGGCATGGATGTGCGCGCCGGCGGCCCTACGGCGCTGCTGTTGTCGCGCCAGAACCTGCCTTTCGTACCGCGAGAGCCCGCCACGGTGGCAGCGATTGAGCGTGGTGGTTATGTGCTGCGCGATGCCGAGCATGCGCAGGCCGTCATTTTGGCCACCGGTTCGGAAGTGGCGCTGGCCCTGCAGGCCCAAGACACTTTGGCAGAGCGTGGTGTCGCCGTGCGAGTGGTATCCATGCCTTGCACCGAGCTCTTCGACGCCCAGGATGCCAGCTGGCAGCGCCAGGTATTGCCAGCCGGCTTGCCACGCGTGGCGGTAGAGGCCGGAGTCACCGATTACTGGCGCAAATATGTAGGCCTCGAGGGCGAGGTTGTGGGAATCGATACCTTTGGCGAGTCGGCGCCTGCCGGCACGCTGTTCCAGCATTTCAACATTACCGCCGACGCTGTGGTTCGCGCAGTGGAGCGGGTGTTGGCCTGATTGACCGATTTGATCTTTCCAGGAGTCTCATCATGACCATTCGAGTTGCCATCAACGGCTATGGCCGGATTGGCCGCAACATTCTGCGCGCACATTACGAAGGTGGCAAAACCCACGATATCGAAATCGTTGCCATCAACGATCTGGGTGACCCCAACACCAACGCCCACCTCACGCAATACGACACCGCGCATGGCAAGTTCCCTGGCACCGTCGAGGTCGATGGCGACCACATGCTGGTGAACGGTGACCGCATCCGTGTTCTGGCAGAGCGCAACCCTGCCGATCTGCCCTGGAGCGATCTCAAAGTCGACGTCGTGCTGGAGTGCACCGGCTTTTTTGCCTCCAAAGAGAAGGCCTCGGCCCATTTGCAGGCAGGCGCCCGCAAGGTGATCATTTCGGCTCCGGGCGGCAAGGATGTTGACGCTACCGTGGTGTACGGCGTCAACCACCAGGTGTTGAAAGCCGAGCACACCGTCATTTCCAACGCATCGTGCACCACCAACTGTCTGGCGCCCCTGGTGCAGCCGCTGAACGAAAAGATCGGCGTGCTGAACGGTTTGATGACCACGGTGCATGCCTACACCAACGATCAGGTTCTCACCGACGTTTATCACACGGATCTGCGTCGCGCCCGTTCGGCAACGCAGAGCATGATTCCCACCAAAACCGGCGCCGCCGCGGCTGTGGGCCTGGTGTTGCCGGAACTCGATGGCAAGCTCGATGGCTATGCCATTCGGGTGCCCACCATCAACGTCTCGCTGGTCGACCTCTCCTTTGTGGCCGCTCGCGAAACCTCGGTGGAAGAAGTGAACGCGGTGCTCAAAGAGGCCGCCGAAGGTCAGCTCAAAGGCATTCTCGAGTACAACACCGCCCCGCTGGTGTCGATCGACTTCAACCACAACCCTGCTTCCAGCGTGTTCGATTCCACCCTCACCAAGGTGTCGGGCAATCTGGTGAAGGTGTCGAGCTGGTACGACAACGAATGGGGCTTTTCCAACCGGATGCTGGACACGACCGTTGCGCTCATGACGGCGAAGTAAACGGAGATATCGATGTCTCACATCCTCACGCTCGCCGAGCTGGCCGAGCGCGGTGAGCTCAAGGGACGGCGCGTGTTCATCCGCGCCGATCTCAATGTGCCGCAAGATGAGCAAGGCAACATCACCGAAGACACCCGTATCCGGGCGTCGGTTCCAGCCATCCGCCTCGCCCTCGACGCTGGCGCAGCGGTCATGGTTACGTCCCACCTGGGCAGGCCCACCGAAGGCGAACTCACGGCAGCCGATAGTCTGGCGCCCGTGGGCGAGCGTCTTGCCGAGTTACTCGGCCAGGAAGTGAGCCTGCTCACCGACTGGGTCGACGGCGTTCAGGTCTCGCCCGGGCAGGTCGTGCTGTTGGAGAACTGTCGGGGCAACGTGGGGGAACGGGCCAACGACCATGTGCTGGCGCGCCGCCTGGCTGCCTTGTGCGACGTCTACGTGAACGACGCCTTTGGCACCGCGCATCGTGCCGAGGCCACCACCGAGGGTATGGCGCGCTATGCGCCTCGGGCCTGTGCCGGGCCCTTGCTGGCAGCTGAGCTCGATGCTCTGGGCAGGGCGTTGGAGTCACCTGCGCGGCCCATGGTGGCCATTGTGGGTGGCGCCAAGGTTTCCACCAAGCTCAGTATTCTCAAGTC
>JAJUJN010000222.1 GCA_029265335.1 Alcaligenaceae bacterium | reverse complement strand
TCCCACCCGTGCGCCCATCGGAATGGGGGCCGAACCGTGAGTGACACCCTCCACATGAATGCTGCGCTTACGACCCTGAGTCATGAGGTTTCCTCCAAGTTGGTGAAATGCCGGGGCTTCTTCTGCAGTTCGTGCGCGAGCCCCGATGTACTTTACCTGAGGACGCTGCGCTGCGGGTTCAATCGGCGCCGTCGGCTGGCGTCACGAAGGTGTCTGCGAAGAAACGATCGGGGGGCAAGCCAGCGGCCGTGAAGTCGCGCCGGGCGGCGTGGATCAGGCCGGGGGCGCCGCAAGCGTAAACGTCCACGCCCGAAAGATCGGGGTAATCGGCCAACACCGCTTCGTGTACCAAGCCTGCCCGTTGTCCCTCGCCGGGGGGGTCGTCGGATATCACGCCCACAAAGCGGAAATGCGGGTGTCGCCGCTGCCATTTCGCCACTTGGTCGAGGGCATACAGACCCGCCTGGTTCCGTCCGCCCCAATACAGCACGAATTCGCGATCTTTTTGCTTGGCCAGGGCATGCTCAAGAATGGACTGGATGGGCGCAAAACCGGTGCCGCCCGCCACCATCACCGCCGGCCGCTCTGGCGCATCGCGCAAGCGAAAATCGCCGAACGGCAGTTCGATTTCGAGGGTGTCGCCCGCCTTGATGGTTTCGTTCTTCACTTTTTCGCCGAACAAGCCCCCTGGCACGATGCGCACATGCAACTGCACACCATCGCTCTGCCGCGGGGGGTTGGCCATGGAGAAGCTGCGCGGCGCGGCATCGGGCATCCACATCTGCAGATATTGTCCTGCCTGGAAGGGCACGCGAGTGCCCGCCGGAAAACGCAGATCGATCATGGCCACATCGTCTGCAGGCCAGCGCACCCGATAAACGCGCGCCTCCACCATACGGCGCTCATCGGGCTGGGCCGATTCCAGGCGCAACGGCGCAATGGTGACATCCGTGTGCGCGTAGGTGCGACACAGCAGCGCGCTGCCATCGGCGTCGGGCGCCGGGCTCACCTCGCCACTCACGATACCGGCGCGACAGGTTTCACAAGTGCCTTTGCGGCAGGAATACGGAATCTCCCAACCCGCGGCAAGCGCGGCGTCGAGTATGGTGACTTCGGCAGGCACCTCGAAGGTAGCGGTGCGCCCCGAAGCTTGGGCGGTACAAGTAACCATCAGGCTGTCTCGGCTAGCAGTTGCAGGGTGGCAGTCATCGCGGTGGCGTCCGCCACAAACTGATTGGCAATATTGAACGCAGCGCCGTGCCCCACACTGGAGAACAACACCGGAGGCCCCGCCAGTACGGCCGAAGCCCCTTTCGGACTCAGCATTTTGACGGCGATGTGGCCCTGATCATGAAACATCGCCACATAACCGTCGTGGCGCTGCTCCGACAAAGCTAGATCGGCCCCCACTGGCCCATCCACGGCCACACCCTGCGCCCACAAGGCTTGCACCGCCGGCCGAGTAATGCGCTCGTCGTCATCACCAAACAGGCCGTCTTCGCCCGCATGCGGGTTGATGCCCAGCACGCAAACTCGAGGTTCGCGAACACCCATGCGCCGCAAGGCCTTGCAAGTTGCGTGCACTCCGGCCTCGACCAGGGTCGGGGTGATGCGCTGCACTGCATCCAACAGCCGTTCGTGCACGGTGAGATGCGCCACCCTCAAACCCTGCGCCACCAGCATTAAGAAGACTTCGTCGCGCGGCGTATCCGTGAGGTCGGCCACCAAGGGGCCGTAACCCGAGAAAGCAATGCCAGCGGAGTTCACTGCCGTTTCGGAATGCGGACATGCTGCCACTGCAGCCACCTGGCCCTCGCGCCACAGATCGAGCGCGGCGCGTACGTAGGCCACCGTGGCAGCTCCCGCCGAGGCGTGAACTTCGCCCGGAGCCCACTGTGTTCGAGCCAAGGCGGGTACGTCGTGAATGTCGAACCCGGCGCGCTCGGCGGGGCCCAAAGCCAAGGCTTGGCAACAATGTTCGATCAGCCAGGCGTCACCCACCAACAGTGGACGCGCCACATGGGGGACGCCACTCACGGCGACCGCGGCTCGCACCGCGATTTCGGGCCCGATACCGTTAGGGTCGCCAATCGCCACGGCGACCCGATGCGAGGTTGATGTGGATTCCGGTGGAGTGACGGTGGCAAGACTCATGAATGGTGAAGAAGGGTGAGGTTAGTGTGATGGGCTCGATTCTACAGGCAATACGACGCATTGTTAGCCGACACCCCCAACCCCGCCAGCCGTGTTGTAACGACTCACCCACTGAGCAGCTTCGCGCGCATCCGCCACCACGCCATCAGCCTCGAGTTCGGCCACATCCTGGCCCTCGTTGTATCCGTACGGTACCAACAGCACGCGCACACCCGCGGTTCGACCAGCCTGGGCGTCGTTCATGGAATCGCCAACCAAAACCGCTTCGGCCGGGGATACCGACAACTGCTCACAAGCGTGCAGCACTGGCATCGGGTGGGGTTTGCGATGCTCGCAGGTGTCCCCACAAACGACCACTTCGAAAAACTCGGCCAGGCCCGTTTGGCGGAGCAGGGGCAGCGTGAACTCGGTGGGCTTGTTGGTGACCACTCCCAGCTGCAAGCCCATGTCGCGCAAGGCTACCAGGCCGTCGACCACCCCTTGATAAAGGCGGGCACGTTCCCCATTCAGGCGACGGTAGTGCGACTTGAACACGGCCAAAGCTTCGGGCTGTGGCTGGGCCAGGTGTGCCGGGATGTTACGTGAACCCGCCAGCGTGCGCCGCACGAGGTTCTCCATTCCCTTGCCCACAAACTCGGCAATCTGGTCCTCGCTCAACAAGGGCAGCTGATAATGTTCACGCAAGGCGTTGGCAGCCATGGCCAGATCGGCCACGGTATCGAGCAGAGTGCCGTCGAGGTCGAAAAGCGCAGCCCGCAACGCCGATTGAGCGGTATCGATGCCAGCGTTATACATGCCGCGATTCTGCCGTGGCGATTTCGGCTCGCATACGCTGGATAACGGCGGCGTAATCGTCTTGCCCGAAAATGGCCGAGCCGGCCACGAAGGTGTCTGCACCGGCAGCTCGTATCTGCCCGATGTTGTCTTCCTTGACCCCGCCATCGACTTCAAGCAGGATGGCCTGGCCTCCGGCCTGCTGCCAGGCGTCGATGCGCCGCCGCGCTTCGCGCAGTTTGGTCAGCGCCGACGGCAAGAAGGCCTGGCCGCCAAAGCCGGGGTTCACCGACATCAGCAGTACGAGGTCGAGCTTGTCCATCACGTGCTCCATATAGTGCAAAGGCGTGGCAGGGTTGAAAACCAAACCGGCCTGGCAACCCTGATCACGAATCAGCGCCAGCGTGCGATCGATATGTCGAGAAGCTTCGGGATGAAAACTGATAATGTTGGCGCCGGCCTTGGCGAATTGCGGAATCAGGGCGTCTACCGGCTCCACCATCAAGTGCACATCGATGGGCACTTCCACATGAGGCCGGATGGCTTCGCACACCAGGGGGCCAATGGTGAGGTTGGGCACGTAATGGTTGTCCATGACGTCGAAATGGATCCAATCGGCTCCCGCGGCCACCACATCGCGAACTTCTTCACCCAGCCGGGCGAAATCCGCCGATAGAATGCTGGGGGCGATACGAATGGGCGAAACCTCGTTGTTCGACATGATAATTTCCTGCAAAGATACAATGGTTGCCTCTCGGGCGAGACACACTCCATGAAGCCATACGACCTCAGCGTAACCGTCACACCGCGCTATCTGCCGGAGCAATCCGATCCGTCGCGGCAGAAATATGTATTTGCCTACACCGTTCGCATCACGAATGTGGGCTCGCAGCCGGCGCAGATCATCAGCCGGCACTGGATCATTACCGACGGTGAACAACGCCAGGAAGAAGTGCGCGGCCTGGGCGTGGTGGGCAAGCAGCCTCTGTTGCCGCCCGGCGAGAGCTTCGAATATACCAGCGGTTGCCCTCTCAGCACCCCGGTGGGCACCATGCGTGGCACCTACATGTGTGTGGGCGAAAACGGCATCCCCTTCGAGGTAGAAATCCCCGAGTTTGTGCTCGCCATGCCACGTACTCTGCACTGATGATGTTCGGCTTCACGCGTTTCTCACACCATGGGTGGGCCGACCGCTACCTGGGGCGTGTTGGCCCGGCCCTGGGCGTGCTGGCCGTAGTTCTGGCCGCCTGCACCACCACCGATGCACCCGACGACGACGTGCTCGCCATACTCGAGCAACGCGACACCAAGCCCGCCGAGGTGGTCGAGGTGCGCCCCCCGCAATTGCCGGCAGTCAGCAACCCGGCCAGTTTGCGGGCCGGCCAACGGCTGCCGCACTTCACCGCCCAAACCTGGCAGCAGCTGCCGCAATGGCAGGCGGACGACTATCGGGTGGTGTGGCAGGCCTTTTTGCGCAACTGCGAAGCTGTGTTGCGGCGAGGCC
>JAJUJN010000115.1 GCA_029265335.1 Alcaligenaceae bacterium | reverse complement strand
TCGGCCTACGAAGAAGCCGTTGAGCCCTTGTTCGCCGCGCTCGACTGGTTGGAATCGCTTCTTGCCGAGCAGAGCTGGTTGTGCGGAGACACCCTCACCGAGGCCGACTGGCGGCTATTTACCACCCTGATTCGCTTCGACCCGGTGTATTACGGTCACTTCAAGTGCAACCGCCGGCGTATTGTAGACTACCCACACCTGTGGAATTTCGTGCAACGGCTATACGCCATTCCTGGCGTCGCACACACGGTGGATTTCCACCACATCAAATCGCACTATTACGGTAGTCATCGCAATATCAACCCCACCGGCATTGTGCCTGTGGGGCCCGACCTCGCGTTAGGCGAAGTCAACTGAGTTCGTCGCCCAGCTGTTCGGCCCGCCTGGCGGCAGCCAGCATGGCCTCTTGCACGGCGGCCGACCAACCCCGCGCCGCCAACACATCGAGGGCTGCCGCGGTGGTGCCGCCCGGCGAGGTGACCCTCTGGCGCAACACGCCAGGAGAATCTTCCGACTCGCTCGCCAACCGTGTGGCTCCGGCCAATGTGCCCAGCGCCAACTTGCGCGCTTGCTCGGCGTCGAGGCCCAACTGCTGGCCGCCCAGAATCAGGGCTTCGATAAAGGCAAACACATAGGCCGGCCCACTGCCTGACAAGGCGGTGACCGCGTCGAGACTGGACTCTTTCTGCAACCAGACGGTTTCGCCCACAGCCTGAAGCAAGTGATCTGCCAGTTGTTTGTCGGCCTCGGACAGCCCGGCGGACGCCACCAGACCAGTGACACCTGCGCCCACCAACGCAGGCGTGTTGGGCATGCAGCGCACAAGCCTGGGCCAGGGGCTGGCGCCTTCGGGCACCAACCAACGCGCCAAAGTGCTTGCCCGCACGCCGGCAGCGATGCTGATCACAAGTTGCTCGCGCAGCCAAGGCCGGGTTTGTGCCACCACTTCTGCCATGATCTGCGGCTTGACCGCGTAAACCCAGACGTCGCACTGCGCCAGACGCTCGTCGGGCTCACCCGCCACACTCACACCACGCTCATGCCAGGCCTCGCGACTGGCTTCGTTCACCTCGATCACGTGCAATTTTGACGCGGGCAGCGGCCCGTGGAGCAGGCCGAGCGCCAATGCCTGCGCCATATTGCCGCCGCCAATGAATGCCACAGAGGCAGAGAGGGATGTCATGGCTGCTACGCACCCGAAAAGGAGGTGGCCAGCACTGCGCCCACAAACACGGCGAAGCCGAACCACGTATTGTTGAGAAATGCCCGAAAACAAAGTTCGCGGTCGCGACCGCGAATCCAGATCAGATGACGAATGGCGATCAGGCCGGCCACGACCAGGCCAGCGTACCAAGCCCAGTTGAGCGTCAGCCTCGCACCCACCCAGGCCAACAGCAACAAGGTGAGCAGATAGCTTACGCCCACCATGACCACATCGAAGCGACCAAAGGTGACAGCTGCGGTTTTAAGGCCCAGCTTGAGGTCGTCGGGCCGATCCACCATGGCGTACTCGGTATCGTAGGCGAGCGCCCAGAACACGTTGGCCAACAGCAGCGTCCAGGCTTCGAGGGGCACGGTTTGCTGCACGGCTGCAAACGCCATGGGAATGCCAAACCCGAATGCAATGCCCAGATAGGCTTGCGGCAGCCCGAACACGCGCTTGAGCAAAGGATAGGAAATAGCGACCAGCAAGGCCACCACGGCCAATAGCCAGACGAGCGGCGGCAGCGCCAAGACCAGCAAAAAGGCCAACAACGCCAGGGTGCCTGCCACCGCGAGAGCCTCATGCTCGGAGATCTGGCCCGTGGTAAGCACGCGTTCGCGAGTGCGTTCCACGTGCAGATCGAAATCGCGGTCCCAGTAGTCGTTGATGGCGCACCCGGCCGAGCGCATGAGCACTGTACCAAGCGAAAAAATCACCACCAGCCACCAGGCCGGAGCTCCATCGGCTGCCAGCCACAAGGCCGTGAGCGTCGGCCAGAGCAGCAGCAGGCTGCCGATGGGTTTATCCAGGCGCACCAAGCGTGCATACAGATGGAAACGGTGCGCCAGTGCCGTCACTGCAGAAGGCTCCGCAGCATCCAGGCGGTTTTCTCGTGCACGTCAAGACGTTGGGTGAGAAGGTCGGCCGTGGGTTGGTCGTTGGCCTTGTCTGCCGCCTCGAATGCCTTGCGAGCGGTCTGGGCCACGGCTTCGTTGCCCTTGACCAGCATCGCCACCATTTCAAGTGCTCCGGGAACCTCTTTGGGCTCGGTAATCGAGGTGAGCTCGGCATATTCGCGATAGGTGCCGGGCGCAAAATGGCCGAGCGCCCGAATGCGTTCCGCGATGACATCGAGCGAATTCCACAGCTCAGTGTATTGGTCCATGAACATGTCGTGCAAGGTGTTGAACATGGGCCCCGTGACGTTCCAGTGAAAGTTGTGCGTCATGAGGTAGAGCGTGTAGGAGTCGGCCAGCAAATGAGACAGATCTTTTGCGATGGCAGCTCGATCTTCGGCGGAGATGCCGATATTGATGGTTGTGGCGACTGCAGTCTTTTTGGACATGATCACTCCCTGCGTAGTTGCAAACATGTGGCTGAAATTGCCACCAAATCGGCCGTGGCGGCCCGTTGAATGAAGGTTAGCAGATTCACGTGGCAGGATCGCCTCGAACTGGCGCGGACGGCGAAGCTGTGCGGTAACCATCGGGATGCTGCGACTGCCAGCGCCAACCGTCGGCACACATATCGTCGATGGTGTGCCGCGCTTGCCAGCTCAACACCTCGCGGGCGAGACTGGGGTCGGCCCAGGCGGCGGCGATATCCCCCGGTCGCCGAGCCGCCCATTGCCGGGGCACCGCCGCCCCGGTAACTCGCTCAAAAGCCGCCACCAATTCCAGCACACTGGTACCGCGACCCGTACCCAGGTTGAAGGCATGAAACCCACTTTGCTTGCGACCGTAGTCGAGCGCAGCCAGATGACCTTGTGCCAGGTCTACCACGTGAATGTAATCGCGCACGCCAGTTCCATCGGGGGTCTCGTAATCGTTGCCGAAGATCTGGAGCGCCGGCAATTGCCCCACGGCCACTTTAGTGATGAAAGGAAACAGGTTGTTGGGCACATCGTGCGGATCTTCGCCCAGCAGCCCGCTGGGGTGCGCGCCAATGGGGTTGAAGTAGCGCAGCGTGATCGCAGTGAACTGCTCGCGTGCCTGGCAAAGGTCGCGCAGCAGCTGTTCAACCATGGCCTTGCTGTGACCATAAGGATTCGTGGGCGCGATCTGGTGATCTTCGACATAAGGCAATGCTGTGGGCTCGCCATATACGGTGGCCGAAGAGCTGAACACAAAACGCAGCACCTTGAACTGCTGCATGACCGACAATAAAGATAGTGTGCCGGCTACGTTGTTGTCGTAGTATCGCAGCGGCTCCGCCACCGATTCACCCACCGCCTTGAGGGCTGCAAAGTGCAGCACCGCGGTGATGGGCGTGCCGCGCTGCTCTTGTTCGGCAAACACCTTTTGCAACAACGACGTGTCGCGCACATCCCCCTCTACCCAGGGCACTTCGCGCCCACTGAGCTCGGCCACCCGATCGAGCACGGCGGCACAGCTATTGCTGAAGTTATCCAGCACCAGTACGGCATGGCCCGCCGCCAACAATTCAACGAGAGTATGCGAACCGATGTAACCCGCTCCGCCCGTCACCAATAATGTTTCGCCTTGCGACATTCTCAACCGTTCCCGTGGCGATACGACCATCGCCAGAATCCATCTCGTTCAACATTCCGCATTATGCCTTGAGGCAGGCCCTACAATTCCGGGGTTCCCACCTCAGCCTTCTGTCGACCGTTCCATGTCGCGTCCTTTCAGTCGCCGTCATCATCGCTTGCACGAACAGATCCTTCTGTCGCGCACCTTCACACTGCTGCTGGGCTGGCTGATCGCCGTCGTGCTACCCGCGATCGTCTTGTGGGGCCCACAGTTGACCTACTACGATTTCGGTCAGCGTTCGGCGCTGGTGGCTGCCTCTTTGGCCCATGGCCTCGCCGCCACAGCGGTGCATACGCTCGCCCGCTATCCAGGGGCACGTTCGGCAGCCTATGTGGCGCCGCAGGTGCTACTCACTTTTGCCCTCATCACGCTGGGCACCTTGCTGCTCCGGCTCGACATGTCGCGTCTGCTGATGGGGGTAACCGCCATCAGCACGGTGCTCTGGTGCCACGTGGAGTTTCTGTTGCGCCGGCGTTTTCAACGGCCCAAGTTCGCCGTTGTGCCCACCGGTGCGGCCTGCGACGTGCTGGAGCTGCCCGCGGTCGATGCTCGGCCACTGGCAGGGCCAGAGCTCGACGGCCGGCGCTACGATGGCGTGATCGCTGATTTGGCCGCCCTCCCCGGCCCCGACTGGGAACGCTTTCTGGCTGCCTGTGCGCTGTCACGAATCCCGGTTTACCACGCGCCCCGCATCCTCGAATCGCTGACCGGCCGAGTGCGCATCCAGCATATCTCCGAGAACCCCATGGGTTCGCTGTTGCCTTCGGCCACTTACGAGCGGCTTAAGTATGTGTTGGATGTCCTGTTGATCGTGCTCAGCCTGCCGCTCGTGCTCCCCCTCACCTTGCTCATTGCTCTGCTGATACGGCTCGAATCGCCGGGGCCTATCTTCTACAGTCAGGAGCGAGTGGGTCAGGGAAATCGCCCCTTTCGAATCTATAAATTCCGCAGTATGGTGGCTGACACTGACAGTACGGAGCCTCGCTTTGCGAGCCCCGACGACGACCGCGTTACCCGCGTGGGTCAAGTCATTCGCAAGTTGCGCATCGACGAAATTCCGCAATTTCTCAACGTGATTCGCGGTGAAATGAGCCTCATCGGGCCGCGCCCCGAGCAACATGTATTTGTGCGGCAGTTTGAAGAAGAAATTCCGTTCTATGCCTATCGTCATGTGGTACGCCCCGGCATTACCGGCTGGGCTCAAGTGAGCCAGGGCTATGCCGACGACACCGACAACACCCGGATCAAGATCGAGTACGACTTCTATTACATCAAACACTGTTCACTGGCGCTCGATCTCTTCATCGTGCTGCGCACGGTGCAAACCCTGTTGACCGGGTTCGGCGCTCGTTGACTCACTCGTCATATCCCATGCCGAACCTCTTTTTTCCCGCCTTCGCCGCACCGACCGAAAAAGCCAGGCCTTGCGTTCCCGGGCTGGTTTCGATCATCACGCCGGTCTTCAACGCCGAAGACTTTCTGCTTCAAGCGATTCGGTCCGTACAAGCGCAAACTTATCCAAGCTGGGAGCTTTGGATTGTCGACGACGGTTCCAACGATCGAAGTCGTCAAATTGCTCTCGCTGCGGCGGCCGCCGACCATCGTATTCGGGTGCTGGCTAATCACTATGCCAAGGGTGTGTCGGGCGCGCGCAACACGGGAATAGCCGCAGCCCGAGGCGAGTTCATCAGTTTTCTAGACGCAGACGACCGCTGGCTACCCCAGAAGCTGCAGGTGCAGGTTGCGGCCATGAAGGCGGATGCTGCGGTGTTTTCGGCCACGAGCTATCACATGGAAGATGAGTCGGGCCGCTCGCTGGGGGAGGTTGCCGCACCTCCACAGATCACCCTGGGCTCCATGCTGCGCAGCAACCGAGTGGGCTGCCTCACGGCCATGTACAACCAGGCTCGCATCGGCAAAGTGTGGATGCCCACAGGCTTTCCGCACGAAGATTACCTTACCTGGCTGAGCATCCTGCAACAACATGGGCCGGCCTTGGGCATACCGCAATCGCTCGCAGTGTATTGCCGGCGTCGAAGCTCGCTCTCGGCTTCAAAGTCGCGTGCGGCCCGCTGGCAGTGGCGCATTTATCGCCAGGCCTTGTCACTGCCCTGGTGGCGAGCCGCCTGGTTTTTTGGCCACTACGCCTGGATGGGTATGCGCAAGCATCGGCATTAACGCAGCGCCAAAATCTGGGCAATCCTGCGGGCGGCCTGGCCATCGCCAAAAGGGTTATGCGCTCGCGCCATTTTGCTATACGCTGCGCGGTCACGCAGCAAGGTACAGGTTTCTGCCACGATCCGATCCGGGTCGGTGCCCACGAGCTTGGCCGTACCCGATTCCAGGGCCTCGGGCCTCTCGGTCGTATTGCGCATGACCAATACCGGCTTGCCCAAGGCGGGAGCTTCTTCTTGCAGGCCACCGGAGTCGGTCAGCACCAGTTCACAATGCCGCAGCAACTCCACAAAGGGCAGGTAATCGAGCGGCTCCATGAGCCACACATTTCCCACCTCACCCAAACGACGATGCACTGGCTCGCGGACGTTCGGATTGAGATGCACCGGATACACAAAGTTCACTTCGGGAAACTCCACCGCCAGCCGGGCCAGTGCAGCGCAGATGCGATCAAAACCATCGCCGAAATTTTCTCGTCGATGGCCTGTGACCAGTACAAAGGGCCGATCAAGTACATTGGCGGGCAACTGCGCGTGAGCTTCGGCACGCAACTCCGCGCTTGCGTCGAGCCGTTGGCAAGTTTGCTGCAAGGCATCGATCACGGTGTGACCCGTCACAAAGATTCGCGAGGCCAACACATTTTCGGCGAGGAGCTGGTCGCGGGCCCTCGTCGTGGGCGCAAAATGCCAGTGCGCCAGCGCACCCACCACTCGTCGATTCC
>JAJUJN010000479.1 GCA_029265335.1 Alcaligenaceae bacterium | reverse complement strand
TGTGGACGTGGTTTGCTACCCCACCATGCTGTGCACCGTGGAGCAGGTGCGCCCTCAATACGAAGG
Source organism: Alcaligenaceae bacterium (assembly GCA_029265335.1). GTDB lineage: Bacteria > Pseudomonadota > Gammaproteobacteria > Burkholderiales > Burkholderiaceae_B > Verticiella. Next base: position 1,719 of record JAJUJN010000479.1, on the reverse strand, counting down.
TCATGCACGTCAGGTGCTCATGGCCGCAGTCACCGCGCACTTCCTCTACAGCAAGCTCTGCATTGTCGTGGACGACGATGTCGATCCCTACAGCCTGGATGACGTCATCTGGGCATTCGTAACTCGAGCTCGCCCCGACGAACGCACGCAGATCTTGGGCAATCTTCCGGGTTTCTTCCGCGACCCACACAAAGACCATTGGGGCCGCCTGGCTTTGGACGCCACGATGCCCTGGGGCCGGGAACACGAGTTTCGGCGCAAGCGCATTCCCGGGCGCAACCACGTGCGCCTGGACGATTTGTTATCCGTTCAACCTGAGTGATTTCGGAGTTGCCATGTTTCAGATCCCAAGAGTGAATGCTGTGCGCGGCGCCCTGCTCGCCCTGTGCGTTGCCGGCGCGGGCCTTACCACCACCGCACAAGCGCAGACGAGCACCTACCCCGACCGGCCCATCCAGCTCCTGATCCCCTTCAACGCTGGCAGCGGCTCCGACGGTGCCGCCCGCAAGCTCACCGCTATCATCGGCGCTGACACGGGCTGGAACTTCGTGATCGAGAACAAACCCGGCGCCAACGGATTCATCGCTGCGCGGGATGCGGCCAACGCCAAACCCGACGGCTATACCCTCTTTTACAGCGGCAACACCACGCACGGCGCCAACTCAGCCTTTTTCAAAGAGTTGCCCTACGACCCCATCAACGACTTTCAACCCATCACCCGTATCGGTGTCTTCCCGCTCTTTCTACTGACCCGCCCCGACCTGGGTACGGACTCGGTAGCGGAGCTTGTGGAACTGCTCGGGCAGAGTGATCCGCCGCTCACATTCGCCGAGGGTAGCGCGGGCCCCCGTGTCGCGGCCGAGCGCTTTCTTCAGGACGCAAACGTGGAAGCCACCCATGTGCCTTACAAAAGCAGCCCACAAGCGCTCACCGATCTCATCGGCGGCCACATCGACTTCATGTTCCTCGACACCATCGCATCGCGTTCGATGGTAGAAAACGGTACGTTGAAACCTCTGGCAATCACTTCGGCAGAGCGGATCGATTCCTTCCCGGATATCCCCACCATGCAGGAGGCTGGCTTTGAGGGCTTCGACGTGCAGAACTGGAGCGCTTTTTTTGCTCCGGCCGGCACGCCGGAAGACGTCGTGGAGGTACTGCATACCGCTTTCGCCAACGCGATCGAGAGCGAGGAATGGCAGGCATTCGTCACCAAACTCGGCGCCTATGCCGACGTGCTCACCCCCGAAGAGACCGCCGCCTGGGTAGAAAGCGAAATCGAGCAGTACAAACGTGTGCTGGCTCGCGCCGGGGTGGAACCCGAGTGAGTCTCGGCAGCTGTGCTGCCCCACGCGATCGCGCCGGGGCAGCGTTTTTCGCCCGCTTGTGAGAAGCACGCGCGCACGGGTTGAAGGGTTGAAGCAAGCAACCGCGGTACAGTTGGGCAGCAATTCATTCTCCGCTGCCTGAATGTACCAAGCCACTCTGCCTCGTTCGGCTTTCCCGAAAAACGCCGATGGGCTCTTTCGCATGGCGCTCACCGGCGAGCCGGCAACCTTGTCTGCCGCGTTCGCCGTGCTGCGCACGGCACTGGGCCAGGAATCACAACTTGCGACCACCTCCGGCGCGCGGGTGCCCACCGGAGACGCCAACGACACCTGGGAAATGTTCAGCCTGAACGACGACATCTACGTCGTGCTGGCTGACTGCACCTATCGC
>JAJUJN010000440.1 GCA_029265335.1 Alcaligenaceae bacterium | reverse complement strand
TCCTCCAGATAAGGTTGCAGATTCGCATGGGGGAAAAACACAAGCTCGTGACCAGATGCCCGGGCCATTTCACCCAGACGCTCATCGGTGAGCAATCGGTGCCAGACCTTGAAAAATCCGCTCTTCACAAAATTCGGATTACGTTCTCGCTGGTTGGTGTAGCCCAGTGGTTCGCCCATCAAGCTGTGTCGCCAGGTGGGCATGATCACGATTCGGCTCGGACTGGAGTGTTGGTGGCGCTGCTTCAACAGAGCGTCGTGCCGCGGCAAGCCCAGCAACTTCACCTCGCGAGACGTATAGCGATAGGCCGAATCGGAAGAAACGATGGAATCGCGCTCCGCCTGGGCAGAGGTGATCAAACGACGAATTGGCCGGTGGTTGAGCCAACCCGACAGGTCGTTGGTGATCACGCCGTGCTGCAAGAAAGTGAACTCGAAATTCAGCATGTCACCGTAATGCGCTTCGGGCAAATACTGCGCCACATAAGGGTCGGCGTGCGAAGAGATTACGTGATCGGCGTTGAGCAAGGCCAAGCGGTGCAGCAACGAACCAAACGGCAGCAAGCGAAACCCCTCGGCCTTGAGACGCGGCCAATCGTGCGAGTCTTCTCGCAGCAGAAACCAAGCGTTGACTGCGGGATGATGCTTGCGCACATAACGATAAAGATGCTCCGCATTGTCATCCGCCTGGGTGTCGCGATCGAGAAACAACCAAGCGTGGCGAAACTGCTCTTTATAGGCGGGCAAGCGGGCAAGCAGGCGATGCAGTCGCACCTCGTCGGCCAGTGGCGCGGCTTCGTTCGCTTCGTTCGCTTCGGCCTGGTGGCCGGCGCGGCGCTCGGCCCTATTGTTGCTGGGCGTCCATGAAACCTCCATGGGCTCACCAGCCAACACCACTTGGGGAGCCTCCGCACCCAGCAGCGGATACCAGGCGATATGCTCGCGGAAAATTGTGCGATTGAAGATGCGATGAACGCGCGACTTCTTCGCAGTAGGGGCGAGGGCCTGGCCCGCCACGCGCACCATCAGCTCAGGCGCGGGGCCAAGGTAATAAAAACGCAGGCAGAACTCGCTTTGCTTGCGGTCGAACTCAATCGGCAACAGACCAGACACATGTCGAGCGTCTGGACGACCCAGCGCAACCAGCGCAAACCGATGCTTCTCTTGCAAACCACCCTGCTCCACCGCAGCCAGAATATGGGCATCGATGGCGCCCGACAGCGCGCTCAACTGCTGCCAATACGAACGCTCCAGCTCGCTGGGCACCATGGCGGCATTCAAATGATGGTTGAGGAGCCGCTGCACATGGCGGGCCAACGTGCGAGCGGCCCTGCGCGCCAGCTGCAGGGAAACCCTACCGTGAACTTGGCGGGCCCGAACAAACAGTTCGAGGTACACAGCCAGGTCGTGGGAATAGCGCTTGGGTGAAGCCCAAAAGGCTTCCTCACTTTGTTCACCGACCTTATCGGCTGAATGGGTGAGCAGCCTGTCGGACGGCTGGGTGTGCTTGGCACCTCGAGAGTGTAGTGAATGAACGGGATGGCTGCGATGCGCAGATGTTTGGCGAGAGGGCGGAATGCGGAATTCTTTGGACATTATCGTTGTGGCAGGTTCCTTTGAGTTGTGAAAGCAAAAGCACGGCGAGGCCACGCGCAGCGCGACGCGGCGCTGTCACAGCGTTGTCATACGTATCGTGTAGTCTGTATGCCAGACTGGCGTCATGCCCCCAGCGTTATCAGGTGAACAAAGCAAAACCCAATAACGTGAAAACTGCAGAGGGTATGGAAGCGTTGAATATGCCCCGCGCCCACGAGCGCTGGGGTTGATTCGCGAAAGCGATGTGAGTGGCAGCGCCTACCAGGCGATGCGGCAGAACCCATGAAGGTTCTAGTGGTGAATCACTCGTGCGCCAAAGGCAGCCGAGCACTTTTCATACTATCAGAATTCACATTTTCTGTGAATTTTCAAGATCTTGGCAAAAAATCGCACGTTGCCTTGCGCTGCGTACGCCTTGCCGCCCGCCAGGTAGCTGCCCAAATCAATACCGATCCAGAATCTCTCGCGTGAGCCGGTTGCG
>JAJUJN010000447.1 GCA_029265335.1 Alcaligenaceae bacterium | reverse complement strand
GTGAACTTGGGCTCCTGGGGTTCGACCGTACGTTCCACCGCTGGCTTGGGGCCTGGCGGCGGGGCGAGCTCGACCAAGGTGTCCAGCACTTCCTGCACACCGAAGTTGTTGATGGCCGAGCCAAAGAACACCGGCGTTTGGCGTCCTGCCAGGAAGGCCTGGTGATCGAAGGGCACGGCCGCGGCATCCAGCAGTTCGAGCGTTTCGGCTGCCTGTTCGTAATTGGCGCCGAAGCGTGCCTTGGCTTCGGGGTTGTCGCGGCCTTCTAGGATCTCATCGTGTTGGTCGGCGCGGTCGGCGCCAGGACGAAATACCCGCATATGGCCCTTGCGGATGTCGAATACCCCACCGAACTGACGACCCATGCCGACCGGCCAGGAAAAGGGGATGGCATCCATGCCCAGATGCGATTCGATTTCCGACAGGAGATCGAGGGGTTCCTGCACTTCACGATCGAATTTATTGACGAAGGTGATGATCGGGGTGTTGCGCGCCCTACACACTTCCAGCAAACGTATGGTTTGCGGCTCCACGCCGTTGGCGCCGTCGATCACCATGAGAGCAGCATCGACCGCGGTGAGTACACGATAGGTGTCTTCGGAGAAATCCTGGTGACCGGGCGTGTCGAGCAGGTTGATGACGCAATCGCGATATTCCATCTGCATGACCGACGAGGCCACTGAAATGCCGCGTTGCTTCTCGATTTCCATCCAGTCGGACGCGGCGTGGCGCGACGCCTTGCGGGCCTTGACGCTGCCGGCAATTTGAATGGCGCCAGCAAACAGCAACAGCTTTTCGGTGAGTGTGGTCTTGCCAGCATCGGGGTGCGAAATGATGGCAAAGGTGCGCCGTCGGGCGACTTCTTGGGCAATTGTCGTCATAGACCGGCGATTTTACCCTTTGCCGCGCCGGGTCGGCAGCGAGCGGGGCGCAGCGTCGAACCGCCCCGTGGCAGACGGCGCAGGCGGCTGAGCTATCATGCAAACATGAATTCACGCAATCCCTCTTCTGCGCAGCTCACCCACGTGAACGCGGCTGGTGAGGCCCATATGGTCGACGTGGGCGGCAAGGCCGTTACCGCACGTTCGGCCACGGCCGAAGCCCGAGTGGTGCTGGGCGAAACCGCATTTACCGCCATCCGCGACGCTACCGCTGCCAAGGGCGATGCGCTCGGTACCGCGCGTATTGCCGGCATCATGGCTGCCAAGCGCTGCGCCGAGCTCATCCCCTTGTGTCATTCTTTGCCCCTGTCATTTGTGGGCGTGGAATTTGAATTGCTCGAAGATCAGGCTACCGTGCGCGTGCAGGCCAGTTGTCGCACCGATAATCGCACCGGGGTGGAAATGGAAGCCCTCACCGCTGCCAGTGTGGCGGCGCTCACCCTCTATGACATGTGCAAAGCGGTGAACAAAGGCATACGGATCGAAGGCCTGCGCTTGCTCGAAAAAACGGGTGGCAAGAGCGGGCATTGGCAGGCCGATCCCAACGCTAGCCGCGAGCAGGGCGCCAGTGATTCCACTACAGCCGCATCCTCGCTCCACCCCGCGCCGGCAGGGTCGCCCGGCACAGAAGTCACCACTGCTCAAGCCGCGAGCGCTCACGAGGCCGCCGCGCAAGCCGTGCGCACGCGGCCGGTGTCGGTGGTCTATTTTGCCCGCACGGCCGAGCTGGTGGGGTCCCGCGAAGAAACTTTTGCCTTGCAGGCTCCCGTCTCGGGCCGGGAGTTCCTTGCTTTGCTCGAGCAGCGTCACCCGCAATTGGCGCCGGTGGCGCGCCTGCACATGGCGATCAATCAGGAACATGTGAGTGCCGACGCCCTGATTCGGCCCGGCGACGAAGTGGCGGTGTTTGAGCCCGTCACAGGAGGCTGAAGATGCTGGCGGTGCAAACGGCAAGTTTCAACGCCGACGCCCTGCATAAAGAGTTGCGTGAGCGCGCAGGCGAGGGCGCGGGCGCCATCGTCACGTTCACCGGTTACGTACGTGACTTTGCCAGTCACGATGCCACGATCGCTCT
>JAJUJN010000210.1 GCA_029265335.1 Alcaligenaceae bacterium | reverse complement strand
TGCACTGCAGGAAGGCGAGCGCCCCCACGAGGCCAATACGCTTTCCAGCGCAGCCGCGAGCGAACACATCACGTTGGCCACTGCTCGCTGGGCGCAGCATTGGCTCGCCAACCTGGGTCACCCGGCCGGGCGCGGCAGCAACAACTGGGCCGTGCTGGGCAGCGACACGCGCAGCGGCGCGGCGCTGCTGGCGAACGACCCCCATCTCGAGCTCAGTGCGCCGGCAATCTGGTACGTGGCCAGCTTGCAGGCGCCCAACTTGACGGTGGCTGGCGCCACCATTCCGGGTCTACCGTTCGTCGTGATCGGTCGCACGGCCAATACCGCGTGGACCTTCACCAACACCGGGCCCGACGTTCAGGATCTCTACCTCGAAAAGCTGAATCCCGACGACCCCAACCAATACCTTACGCCCTCGGGCTGGGAACACTTCGAGTCGCGCGAAGAACGAATTCGGGTGAAGGGCGAAGAAGACGTGGTGATTCGCGTTCGTGAGAGCCGGCACGGCCCGGTGCTCAGCGACGTGCAAACCAGCCACGACATCCTCGATCTTGATCGCTATGTGCTGGCGTTGCGCTGGAGCGCTCTCGATCCCAACAACCATACGGTGGTTGCGGGGCTGCGTTTGAACCGCGCCAATTCAGTGACCGAGATGATCACGGCCGGCGCCATGCATCACTCGCCCATGCAAAGCGTGATCATGGCCGACACTACCGGCCGCGTGGCGATGAAAACCATGGGCCGCGTGCCCCTGCGCGACCCCGACAACGATCTGGCCGGTGTTGCACCGGCGCCGGGCTGGGAGGCCCGTTACGACTGGGTGGGCTGGCTGCCCTACGCCGAAACGCCGCAGGAGCTGGCGCCCTCGCGCTGGGTAGCTACCGCCAACCATCGCGTGATCAACCCCGATTACCCCTATTTCATTGGTCAAGACTGGCACGCCGATTATCGCTATCGGCGCATTTTGGACCTGCTCGAGGCCAACGCGCCTCACGATATCGAGACCATGCGCACCATTCAAGGCGACGTGTTGTCGTTGGCCGCTGTGCGCCTCACGCCCCAGCTTCAACAGGCGGCCGCCGATTGGGTGGCGGCCATCCAATCGCCACCTGAAACTCCATCCGCCGCCGCCAACCCAGCGGCTGAAGCCGAACTGGCTGCAGCCGTGCAGGCCGAGCTCGAGAATTTTGTGGGCTCCATGGCAGCCAACAAGAGCGCACCCCTGATCTTCGTTGCCTGGGCCGACGCCCTTACGCGACAACTGATCGAGCCTCGCCTTGGCGCAGACCGATTCAACGCCTGGTATGGCGCGCGCCATTTTCGTCGCACTCTCGAAACCATCCTCGAGCAGGATCTCACCGCCTGGTGCCAACCACGCAGCTGTCGTGAACAGAGCCAGCTGGCTTTGCGCAAGGCGGCCCTCACGCTGGCCGACCGCTATGGCACGCAGGTGGATGCCTGGCGATGGGGCACAGCCCACCCTGCCCTGAGCGTGCATCGCCCCCTGGGCGAAGTCGACTCACTGGCGCCCTGGTTCAACGTGAGTGTGCCCAGCGGCGGCGACCACTTCACCATCAATGTGGGGCAATACCGGGCCACGGGCAAGCTGCCCTATGCCAACCGTCAGGCCGCCTCGCTGCGCATGATCTTCGACATCGGCAACCTGGAGAACTCGCGCTTCATCTACCCGACCGGTCAGTCGGGATTGGTGTTTTCACGGCAATATCGGGACATGCGCGAGCCCTGGGCAGAACTCGGCGACCGACCTTTGCGTGTCACGACGGCGAACTGGGAGCAGACACTTCATCTGGTGCCGTAACACCAGCCTCCGCCGCCGCGGCTTCTTCGTCGTGCTTGTCGCTCTGCCGCGCCAGGCTGAGCGCCTGAGCCACATAAAACGACAGGCGCCACACGTGGTGACCGACGCGGTCGAGCCAGCGCAAACCATCGGTAAGACGCAGAACTTCGGCGACCGGACGATCCCCGCGCCCGCTCTCGCTCAACAACCCCTGTCGCGCTTGCTGCAACAGACGCGACAGCTCATTCGATTTCATTTGCAGTTCGTTCACCCATTGCGGATCGAGCTGGGGCGCCGCACTCAGGCCGGCTTGAGCGTGTTCCAACATGACCTTGCTGGCGCGCAACGCTTCGTAGACCACTGGATGCTCACGCGCCGAATCGGGGATCAACGGCTGCTGCAGGCGCTGAATCAAGCGCTGGGCGTGATCGAGGGCATGCATCTGGGCGAGTCGTTGAGCCAGTCGTTCGGAGCTTTCGCCCGTCGGCGGGATGCGGGCGAGGAAGGCTTCGATGTCACCCACGGCTTCTTCCACTTCGCGCAGTCTGGGGTCGCCGATGCCGGCCACACCACGCAACATGTCGTGTTCGAGCTCAAAGAGTCGGAGCGCCAGGGCCGTCATGGCGCGGTCTACCGCCACCAAGGCCACGCCCGGAACCCCCAAGAGGCTGTCGTCGAGATAGCGCACCAGGTCCGACGAGCGTTCGGGCAACATTCTTTCGATCAAGCGCGCGTAGGCCTCGATCCAAGGCAAGAAAAGCATGACCCCCACGGCGATGAACATCGTGTGAAAGGCCGCCAGGCTCAAGGGGCCGGCGGCCAGCCCAAGACGCGATTGCAAGACCCCGATGAACCACAGAAAACCCGGCAGCATCAACACCGCCACCAGGCCGGTGGCAAGGTTGAAGACAATATGGGCGGCCGCGGTACGCTTGGCAGAAATGCTCCCGCCGATAGCCGCCAAAGCGCCGGTGACGGTAGTGCCGATCGCGGCCCCAATCACCCACGACGCCGCCTGCTCGAAATTCACCGTGCCGGTGTGCAACGCGGTGAGCGCCATGGCGACCGCCGCTGTGGACGATTGCAGAAGGGTTGTGAGCAACACGCCAAACAGCAGCACCCACAGGTGGGCCACCAAGCTGCCGCTGGGCAGCTGGGAGAAGTCGAAATTCTGGGCGAGCAAGCCCATGCCGGCCTGCATCTGGCCCAGGCCCACAAATAGCGTGCCGAAGCCGGCCAACGCCAGACCGAGGGCGCGCCAACGGCGTGGCCCCAGCAAGCGCAGCAGTGCACCAAAGCCAATCAAGGGCAGGGTAAAAAAGGCAAAGTCCACCTTCAAGCCCAGCCCAGCCACGACCCAGCCCGTGCCGGTGGTGCCCAGACTGGCGCCCAAGACCACGCCCACCGCCTGCCCGAACGGAATCAAACCCGCGCTGACAAAGCCGATGAGAGTGATCGTGGTGGCCGTGGAAGATTGCACCACCAGGGTGAGCAAAGCGCCCGAGCCAAACGCTTTGACCGGCGTGCCCGTAAAACGCATCAGGGCGCGACGCAGAGAATCGCCGGCAAACTCCGTCAAGCCTTGCGACAACAGCATCATGCCCAGCAAAAACAGGCCGATTCCACCTAACAGCGGAAACGAAATGGTGACAAACTCGCTCATCCAGCACTCCAACGAAGGTGTGTGATTACACACCACTCCGAGCTTCTTTGCCTTGGCAACTGGGCCTCGGCGGGCGGTATCGGTACTACTCCCTCTTGACACATATCAACATTGTGGCCCTTGCTCGCGTTATCATTATGTGATGAGTTCGTCAGTCCCCGCGGCCGCCCCTGTGTCCGAAGGGCCAACCGACCCCTACGCCGGGGTCGACGCCGCTGCTGTTTCCCAGGGATTTGTGCGCGATCTTCCCCAAGGCGAACGCGAAGCCTGGATTGCCGTCGATGGCATGGTTTGCGCGGCCTGTGCCCACACCATAGAAACCTCTCTGCAGGCCCTGCCGGGCGTCAAGAGCGCTCGCGTCGCACTCATGACGCAACGTGCTCGTGTCATTTTCGACGCCGATAGCCAGCCGCCGTCCGCCCTGTTCCATGCCATCAAGCGAGCCGGCTACGAGCCGTACCCCGCAGGTTCGGCGGAATTCGAAGAAGCGCGCCGTCAATCCTCTCGTTTGCTGCTCTGGCGTCTGATTGTGGCGGCAGGGGCCATGATGCAGGTGATGATGTACGCCTTTCCGGAGTACATCACTTCGCCCGGCGACATCGACCCCGACATTCTCCATTTGCTCCGCTGGGCCCAGTGGATGCTCACCGTGCCGGTGATGCTCTTCTGTGCCACGCCCATTCTGCGCAATGCCTGGCGCAGCGTGCGCAGCCGCCGCATCGGCATGGACGTGCCAGCGTCGCTGGGCATATTGCTGGCTTTCGGCGCCAGCACCCAAGCTACCTTCGAAGGCGGCGGTGATGTCTGGTTCGAATCAGTCACCATGTTTGTTTTTTTCCTGCTGCTCGCACGCTGGCTGGAGGACCGTGCCCGACGCCAGGCCACCACTCGGCTGGAGGCGCTGCAACGGCAGCTCCCAGGCACCGTCATTCGCCTGCAAGCCGATGGCAGCCAACTCGATCAGGTGGCGCCCGACCAACTTCAGACCGACGACCGCATTCAAGTGGACGCGGGCATGACCTTTCCCGTAGATGGCGTGATCGAGGCGGGGCGCACCGATGTCGACGAAGCCCTGCTCACTGGTGAAAGCCGCCCCGTGCCCAAGACGGAAGGCGAAACCGTGCGCGC
>JAJUJN010000012.1 GCA_029265335.1 Alcaligenaceae bacterium | reverse complement strand
CGCTGCCATCCTGCAGCGTGGCAAAGCTCGCCTTGCCCATCACGCGTTTGAGCATCATGCGCCCGGCCAGGGCAACAGGCGCAGGATCGCTGGCTGCGATGGCGTCTTTTTCGAGGTCACCATATTGCTCGTGCAAGGCGGCCGCGCGGGTGTCGGGAGTAAAGTCGTTGGGATAGGCTTGGCCCATCTCGCGCAGGCGATCGAGCTTGGCGCGACGCTCGGCGATCAGCCGATTTTCGTCGGCGCCGTCGGGAGTAGGGGTGTGGGTCATGGGAAGGTCAAACGCCGTGCTTCAGGCTGGCGTGAATGAATGGATCGAGGTCGCCGTCCAGAACTTTCTGGGTGTTGGAAATTTCTACGTTGGTGCGCAGGTCTTTGATGCGGCTCTGGTCGAGCACATAAGAACGGATCTGGTGACCCCAACCCACGTCGGTCTTGGAGTCTTCGAGTTTCTGCTGTTCGGCCTGTCGGGCGCGCAACTCGTGTTCGTAGAGTCGCGAGCGGAGCATGTCCATGGCGGCCGCTCGGTTGCGGTGCTGAGAGCGGTCGCTCTGGCACTGCACCACAATCCCTGAGGGGAGGTGGGTGATGCGTACGGCCGAGTCGGTTTTGTTCACGTGCTGGCCGCCGGCGCCGCTTGCCCGGTAGGTATCCACCTTGAGGTCGGCCGGGTTGATGTCGATCTCGAAGGAGTCGTCGACCTCGGGATAGACAAAGACGCTGGCAAACGAAGTGTGACGGCCGCCGGAGGAATCGAAGGGGCTTTTGCGCACCAGGCGATGCACACCTACTTCGGTGCGCAGGTGTCCGAACGCGTATTCGCCTTCTACCCGGATGGTGGCCGATTTGATGCCGGCCGTGTCGCCTTCTGAAACTTCGAGCACCTCGGTTTTGAAGCCTTTGTGCTCACAGTAGCGCAGATATTGACGCAGCAGCATCGATGCCCAGTCTTGGGCCTCGGTGCCACCGGCGCCGGCTTGAATATCCACAAAACAGTTGAGCGGATCGGCTTCGTGCGAGAACATGCGCCGAAACTCCAGGGTTTCGATGCGCTCGGCCAGTTTGTTCACGTCGGCTTCGATGGCTTCGAGCGTGGCGTCGTCGTTATCGGCGATCGCCAGTTCGGCGAGCTCGTTGGCGTCGTGCAAGCCTTGCTGAATTTCGTTGAGCGCTACCACCACGTTTTCGAGCGACTTCTTTTCGCGGCCCAGATCCTGGGCGCGTTTGGGGTCGTTCCAGACGTTGGGGTCTTCGAGCTCGGCGTTGACTACGTGCAGACGGTCGCTTTTGGCAGCGTAGTCAAAGATAGCTCCTGAGAGCCCGCTCGCGCTCGATGAAATCGGCGAGACGGGCCACCAAGTGATTCTGACGTTCGGCTTCCATGGGCTATCCTTCTAACAATGTTCTAAAACTGCAGTTTTGATGCGGTAACTCTCTATTGTAAAGCCGTCGCGCCGGGGCTGCCCCGGTGGTCTTTGTTCGCTGGAAACTTCATGTCGCCGTTTTTACTTGTTCAGGCTGGGAATCCGCCGCAGGATGTGCGCTCGCGCTTCGGCACCTTTGCCGAGATGTTCGCGCCCTTGCTGGGCACATGGGCGCCCAACATGCAGGTGGTTCGTGTGTATGCCAATGAGGCTCTGCCCCCGCCCCACGAGGTATCGGGAGCCCTCATCACCGGCTCACCGGGCAACGTGACCGACGGCGACCCCTGGATGCGCGAAGCCGCCGATTGGGTGCGCGCTGCTTTCGAGCAGGAGCTTCCCTTGCTGGGGGTGTGCTTTGGTCATCAGCTCATGGCGCATGCCTTGGGCGGCCAGGTGGATTATCACCCGCGGGGTCGAGAAGTGGGCACTTGGCCGATAGAGTTGTTGCCCGAGGCGCAGAACGATCCGTGGCTGAGTGAGTTTCCGCAAACCTTTCCTGCCCAGCTGCTGCATGAGCAAACGGTAGTGTTGCCGCCGCCGGGAGCCGTGGTGCTGGGCCGCAACCAACACGATGCTCATCAGATATTGCGCTACACGCCCAGAGCCATGAGTGTGCAGTTCCACCCCGAATTCACCAAGCCCATTATGGAATCGTATCTCGAGGTGATGGAAGAGCGGCTCAGCAGCGAGGGGCATAGCGTGCCCCAACTGCGTGAACGTCTGAGTGAAACGCCGCACGCCCAGGCCACGGTAGCCGCTTTTCTACGCAGCTGCGACCTGATCGAGCATTAAGCCGAGCGTCAGCCCGGCTCGGCATGCTCCAGCACCAGTTGCACATTCACCATGCCGTTCCATTCGTTACGCTCAAGGCGATAAGCGGCAACCACAGAGGCGGGCAGGGGCTCAGTTCTACCGAACCAGATTGCGTCGTAACGCTGTCGGTCGCGCTCTAGCCATAACTTAAGGTGCTTGCCGCCCACCAGTCGCTGATGCTTCACCAGGAATTGGTCGGCAAAGAGGGGCGGGGGAAACCCAGCCCCCCACACTTCGGTGGCGAGCAGATCCGCCACTTCCACCGTCACGAATTGGGTATCCAGCGAACCATCGGTGGCAATTTCGGGATCGAAGCGATCTCGACCCGATAGCTCCCGCACGGCGGCGTCGAAGGCAGGTGCAAAGCTTTCCAGGTGTTCGCGCGCCAGCGTGAGGCCCGCGGCCATGGCGTGGCCACCGAATTTATCGATCATGCCGGGGTGGCGCTTGCTCACCAGATCGAGAACGTCCCGCAAATGAACTTCGGGAACCGAACGTCCCGAGCCACGCAGCCACACGTCGTCAGCCGGCGCGAAAGCCACGGCCGGGCACCAGAATTGCTCTTTCAGGCGCGATGCCACCAAGCCGACCACCCCTTGGTGCCAGTCGTCGCGAAACACGCAGACGCTGGCCTGGCCGGAACGTTCGACGTTGGTGCAGTCGGCCAGGGCCTGTTCGCGCATCGTGGCCTCGAGATCCCGACGCTGGCGATTGATGGCGTCGAGTTCCTGCGCCAGTTGCATGGCTTCGGCAGGATCGTCGCTCAGCAGACAGCGTATGCCCAGGCTCATATCGGCCAGACGGCCCGCGGCGTTGATTCTGGGGCCCACGGCAAAACCGAGATCGAAGGGGCCCGCGTTGCGCCAATCGCGCCCCGCCACTTGAAACAGGGCTTGTACGCCGGGCTGTAGCTGGCCGCGACGCATGCGTTGCAGACCCTGACTCACCAGAATGCGGTTGTTGTCGTCTAGGCGCACCACATCGGCCACCGTTCCCAACGCCACGAGGTCGGCCAGGATATCCAGACGTGGACCGCCGTCGGGTGCATACACACCGCGCCGTCGAAGCTCGGCGCGCAAAGCCAGCATGACGTAGAAAATCACACCCACGCCAGCCAGATGCTTTGACGGAAAGCCGCAACCCGCCTGGTTGGGATTTACGATGATGCAACCTTGCGGCAACTGCGGGCCTGGCAGGTGGTGATCGGTCACCAGAACTTCCATGCCTGCCTCGCGGGCGGCAGCAACGCCGTCGATGCTGGCGATGCCGTTGTCGACCGTGATGAGGAGATCGGGTTTGCCAGCGGGATGCTGGAGGGCAAGCTCGACCACCGCCGGCGACAGGCCATAGCCAGTTTCCAATCGATTGGGCACCAAAAAATCCACCTCGGCGCCCATCATTCGCAAAGCGCGTACGGCCACCGCACAGGCAGTAGCGCCATCACAATCGTAATCGGCCACTATCAGCATACGTTCGCGCTGTGCGATGGCGTCGGCAAGCCGTACTGCCGCCACTTCGACTTGGGTCAGGTGATGAGGAGGCACCAGTGCTCCCCAATGCCGTTGCAGCGCGGCCACATCCTGGATGCCGCGTGCGGCCCAAAGACGACACAGCAACGGGTGGACGCCGGCACGCTGCAAAGCGTCGTGGGCTTGGGGGTCGACAGCACGGAAACTCAAGCGGGGCGTGGACAAACAGAACTCCGGGAACAGAAGCTGGCGTCGTGCCAGAAAACAGCAGGGTAGTGATCGGTGGAGCCCTCAGCTCTCGAGAAAGCCGGCCTGCCAATCCGACCGACGGCCAGGTAACAGACGTTGCAACATCGAGCGCCCACCCACTTCGAAAGTACTGTGGCTGGTAGCGCCGGTAAGCACGACGCGTGTTGGGCGCTGCGGTAGCGAGGCGAGACGATCGCGATCGAGCTTTTGCAGGGCGTTTCGCCATTCTTGCCAGTCGCCGGTATTGGCCGGCGCCACCAGATCGTGAATTCGCTGCGTGGCGCGGGCTTCGGCGGCCTTGGGCAACTCGTTGGGCGATGCACCACCCCACAGCCAGATACTGTTGATGGGCAACTGCCCGGCGGCCTGTCTGGCCTGATTCACTGGGTGATCGTGCCATACCATCTGAATGAGGTTGAGCAAGCGCCGCCAGGGCCGCTCGCCACTTTGCTGCGACCACAAATGCTGGATTTCTTCACCTTCCGCGCATTCGGGAGTGGGGTTCCAGGGCGTCCACTCCGGCGGTAGCCGCCAACGCCATGGCGTGGCTTCGGGGGCGCACTGCAACGCCACCTCCACCTCGCCAAGGTCGGCGCGAATGGCAGCGTATAACTCGGCGGCTTCGCGCGTTTGCAAATCGAGGTCTGTGAGGTCGCGCAGGGTGACACCTGTGGTGGACACCGCGAGATGGCAGGGCATGGCGAGCCAGGTGGGATCCTGCTGCGAAATGTGGAAGTCGGCGCTCACCGTGAAGGCTGGCCAGGCCGCACCGAGCGGTTGGTTGCCTTGTGGCTGAAAGCCGGCGCGCTCAAGCAACCAGGCTTGCTCTGGGGTGCAGAACAGTTGCGCAGGATCGGCATCGCGGCGCTGCACGGTGCTGGCCTGCAGCCACGACGTGAGGTGCGGCGCGAGCTTGGGCAGTTCCTTGATAAGGGCCTTGGCCACGGGGGGTGGCGGCAACGCCTGCGCGATGAGCAATTCCATGGCTGGCGATTGTAGGCGGTTTTGCTGATGTCGCCGACAAACGGGGCGGAGCTCTGCGATAATGCCGGGGTGAAAACCGCTTACGAACTCTGGATTGGCTGGCGCTACACGCGCGCCGGGGGAGGCCGACGCCGCGACCGCTTCCTGTCCTTCATTTCCGCTTCCTCCATGGTGGGTATCGCCCTGGGCGTGGCCGCGCTGATCATCGTGCTGTCGGTGATGAACGGTTTCCAAACCGAAGTGCGCGACCGCATGCTGTCGGTGCTGCCGCATATCGAACTTTTCAGTCACGATGGCAAGGCGCTGGATCAATGGCAGGAGCTCACCCAGATGGCCAAAGAGCACCCGGCGGTGCAGGCGGGTGCTCCTTTCGTCACGGCGCAGGCCATGCTCGCACGCGACAGCACCATGCGAGGCGTGCAGGTAAACGGTATTCATCCCGAGGCTGAACCGGCAGTGTCCGACCTCGCCCAGCAGATGATCTCGGGCGAGCTTCAATCGTTGGAGCCGGGCAGCTTTGGCATTGTGCTGGGTGAGGCGCTCGCCCGTACCTTGGGCGTGCGCCCGGGCGATTCGGTACTGCTCATGGCCCCCCAGGGCACGGTGAGCCCTGCGGGGTTCTCTCCTCGCATGCGCCAGATGACAGTCACCGGGCTGTTCTCATCTGGCCATTTCGAATACGACTCGTCTTTGGCCTTTGTGAACGTGGAAGATGCGCGCCGACTCTTCCGCCAGAATGCTCAAGCCGGCGTGCGCTTGCGCATTCAAGACATGCTCGCTGCACCCCGCGTGGCGCAGGAACTCTCTTCGATGCTGCCGGTCGGTTTGTATCTCACGGATTGGTCGCGCAACAACCGTACCTGGTTTGCCGCGGTGCAAACTGAAAAGCGCATGATGTTCATTATTCTGGCGCTGATCATTGCGGTAGCCGCGTTCAATTTGCTGTCGTCGTTGGTCATGGCAGTGAACGATAAGCAGGCGGATATCGCCATCCTGCGCACCTTGGGTGCCTCGCCGGGAGCCGTAGCCCGCATTTTTGTGGTGCAGGGTTCGCTCATCGGATTCATGGGCACGCTGGCTGGCGTGGCGCTCGGCACGCTGGTGGCATTCAATGTGGATGTGATCGTGCCCTTTATCGAAAACCTCTTCAATGTCGAATTTTTGCCGCAACAGATCTATTTCATATCCAGCCTGCCTTCCGACCCACGTTGGAGCGATATCGGCATCATTGCGGCCACCGCGCTGATTCTGGCTTTGGCAGCCACCTTGTATCCCAGTTGGCGCGCCTCCAGACTGCAGCCGGCGGAGGTGTTGCGCCATGACTGACAGCTACTCCGTAGCCGAAGAGCAAGAGCTCACGACGCCCACTACTGAATCGTCGCAGATCGTGCTCGAAGCCCGCGACGTTTGTCGTCATTACGAAGAAGGCGGGCGCCGGGTCGATGTCTTGCGAGGTGTGAATTTGCAGGTGCGGGCGGGCGAGATGGTGGCGATTGTGGGCGCTTCGGGTTCGGGCAAGAGCACCTTGCTGCACGTGTTGGGGCTGCTCGATCGGCCCAGCAGCGGCGAGGTTCACGTGGCCGGGCAATCGGGCCTGCGGGCCACCGAGGCCGAGCGCAGCAAGATCCGCAATCGGTTTCTGGGTTTTGTCTATCAGTTCCATCATCTGCTGCCCGAATTCACCGCGCTCGACAACGTTGCCATGCCCCTCATCCTGCGCCGCATGAAGCGTGATACCGCTCGCGAGCCGGCGCGCCGCATGTTGGCGCAAGTGGGTCTGGCCGAGCGGGCGAGTCATACCCCAGGTCAGTTGTCGGGCGGCGAGCGCCAACGCGTGGCGCTGGCGCGCGCCTTGGTCACTTCACCGGCCTGTGTATTGGCCGACGAGCCCACAGGCAACCTTGACCGAGTCACCGCGCGCGAAGTGTTCAGTGTTCTGCGCCAGGTCAACCAGCAAGAAGGGGCAGCTTTCGTCATCGTCACCCACGACACCGATCTCGCTGCCCAGGCGGACCGCCAGTTGCGCATGGTAGACGGAGTGCTCTCGTGTTGATCGATACCCACTGTCACCTCGACGCTGCCGAGTTCGACGCCGATCGCAACGAAGTGATCCAGGCTGCGCTCGACGCCGGCGTCAAAGCCATCGTCATTCCCGCTGTCGCGCCCAGTAATTTCGACACCGTGCGTGAGTTGGCTCACGCCACGCCGGGAGGCAGCTACGCGCTCGGGATTCACCCCATGTGTGTCATGCAGTGTGCCGACGACGCCTTGGAGCAATTGCGCGAGGCGCTGCTTGCCTGGCAACACGATTCGCGCCTGGTGGCCGTGGGCGAGATCGGCCTCGACCGCTTCGAACCCGCGCTTGTGGAAGCGGAGGCCTGGGAACGACAATGGCGCTTCTACGAAACGCAGCTGCGTCTGGCCAAAGAGTTCGACCTCCCGGTATTGCTGCACGTTCGTCGTGCTGTCGACTTCATCCTGAAAGGCATCCGGCAAATCGGGGTGAGCAGTGGCATTGCGCACGCTTTCAATGGCAGCCGACAGCAGGCCGACGAGTTGGTTAAACGTCAAGTCGCTCTTGGCGTAGGTGGCGCCATGACTTTTACCCGCGCCCGCCAGATCCGACGCATCGCGCACAGCACCCCGTTGCAACATCTGGTGCTAGAAACCGACGCGCCCGATATTCCGCCGGCGTGGCTGCATGGCCACAAGCCCCGCAACCAGCCCGCGGAAGTGGCGGGAGTGGCCTCCGCCTTGGCCGAGTTGCGTGGCGTGGAGCGCAGCACGGTGGTTGCCGCCACCGGTTCGGCTGCGCTGGCGCACTTGCCACGCCTGAAGGCCCTGCCGGAGTTGGCCGAAAGTATTGCGGGTTTACCCGAAATGAGGTAAATTAAGTTATTGTTTTTATTGGCAAATTACCCGCAGTCAGAAATTACGGAAACACCTTTATGGCGGCTTTCAATACCGAACGCGTGCTCAGTGTGCATCACTGGAACGATACACTCTTCAGCTTCAAGACCACGCGCGATCCCGCGCTGCGTTTTCATAACGGCCATTTCGTCATGCTCGGTCTGGAAGTCGAAGGCAAGCCTCTGATGCGCGCCTACAGCATCGCCAGTGCCAACTACGAAGAAAACCTCGAGTTCCTCAGCATCAAAGTGCCCGATGGGCCTCTCACGTCTCGCCTGCAGCATCTGCAAGAGGGCGATTCCGTGCTGATCAGTCGCAAGCCGGTGGGCACCCTCGTTGTCGACGACCTCCTGCCCGGCGAAAACCTCTACCTCTTTGCCACCGGCACGGGCCTGGCGCCCTTCATGAGCATCATCAAAGATCCCGAGGTCTACGAGCGCTTCCAAAAGGTCGTGCTGGTGCACGGTGTGCGCTGGAAAAGCGAATTGGCCTACGCCGACTACATTCAGAATGAGCTCCCTGCCAACGAGTTCTTTGGCGACATGGTGCAAGGCAAACTGATCTACTACCCGCTCGTTACGCGCGAGCCGTTTCAAAATCCGGGGCGAATCACCCACGCCATTGAAAGCGGCAAGCTGTGGGAAGACAACAAGCTTCCGCCGCTCGACCCAAGCCGCGATCGCGCCATGATCTGCGGGAGCCCCGCCATGCTCACCGACGTAGGTGGCATGCTCGACGCACGCGGCTTCAAAATCTCGGAAGGGGTGGGGCAGCCGGGCGATTATGTGATCGAACGCGCCTTTGTCGAGAAGTGATCCTGCACGGTGCGCCAAGGCTTTCACGCTAAACTATGAGGTTTGTTTATTTGTGAGCTGTCCATGACCACAGTGCGCGCCGACGACATCGTGCAATCCATCGCGGATGCCGTTCAGTTCATCAGCTTCTACCATCCCGCCGATTACATCCGGCACCTGGCACAGGCTTATGAGCGCGAGCAGAACCCCGCTGCCCGCGATGCCATTGCCCAGATTCTCACCAATTCGCGCATGAGCGCCGAAGGCCGCCGACCGATCTGCCAGGATACCGGCGTGGTCAACGTTTTCCTGAAGGTAGGAACCGAGGTTCGTCTCGACCTCAACGGCCAAACCCTGCAAGAGGTCTGTGACGAAGGTGTACGCCGTGGTTATCTCGACCCCAATAATCCCTTGCGGGCGTCGATCGTGGCCGATCCGATCTTCGAGCGGCGCAACACGCGCGACAACACGCCCTGTGTGTTGAGCGTGGAGCTGGTGCCCGGACATACGGTCGAAGTTCAGGTGGCGGCCAAGGGTGGTGGTTCCGAGAACAAAACTCAGTTCGCCATGCTCAATCCGGGTCAGTCGATCGTCGATTGGGTGCTCAAGAAACTGCCTGAAATGGGTGCGGGCTGGTGTCCCCCGGGGATGCTCGGCATCGGGGTAGGGGGCACGGCCGAAAAAGCCATGCTCATGGCCAAGCAGTCGCTCATGGAAGACATCGATATGTCTGAACTGCTGGCGCGTGGCCCACAGACCGACGTCGAAAAGCTGCGAGTCGAGCTCTACGAGAAGGTCAACGCTCTGGGTATTGGCGCGCAGGGTCTGGGCGGGCTCACCACCGTGCTCGACGTCAAGATCCATACCGCCCCCACGCACGCAGCCTCCAAACCCATTGCCATGATTCCTAACTGTGCGGCCACGCGTCACGTGCATTTCACGCTCGACGGCAGTGGGCCGGCACAGCTCGAACCGCCCAGTCTCGACGATTGGCCCAAGATCGATTGGGTGCCCGACTACGACAACTCCCGTCGCATCAATCTCGACGAACTCACCCGCGAAGAGGTGGCTTCGTGGCAGCCTGGCCAAACCCTGCTTCTGAGCGGCAAGCTCCTTACCGGGCGCGACGCGGCGCACATGCGCATGAAAAAGCTCAAAGACGCGGGCGAGCCCTTGCCGGTGGATTTCAAGAATCGCGTGATCTATTACGTAGGGCCCGTGGATGCGGTGCGCGACGAAGCCGTCGGCCCGGCTGGCCCCACCACGGCCACCCGCATGGACGCCTACACCGATATGATGCTCGATACCGGGCTATTGGCCATGGTCGGCAAAGCCGAGCGCGGGCCCATTGCCGTGGAATCCATCAAGCGCCACGGCGCAGCCTACCTCATGGCAGTGGGCGGTGCGGCCTATCTGGTGTCGCGAGCCATCCGGGCGGCACGCGTCGTGGCCTTCGACGATCTCGGTATGGAAGCCATTCACGAATTTGAAGTGCAGGATATGCCGGTTACCGTGGCGGTCGACGCCCGCGGCGTGTCGGTGCATGACACTGGTCCACGTATGTGGAAGGCAAAAATCGAGGCCATGAGCACCGACAGCACTGCCACCAGCACGGTCTGAAACCCAAACAGGAGCACACATCATGGAAGCCTTCATCTGCGACGCCATTCGCACGCCCTTCGGCCGCTACGGGGGTTCGTTGTCAACCGTTCGCGCCGACGACCTCGCTGCCAAGCCTCTGCTCGCGCTCATGGAGCGCAATCCCAAAGTGGATTGGGCTGCGGTAGAAGATGTCATTTACGGTTGCGCCAACCAGGCCGGCGAAGACAACCGCAACGTTGCCCGCATGGCCTTGTTGTTGGCAGGTCTGCCGCAAGAAGTGCCGGGCAGCACGGTCAACCGACTGTGCGGCTCCAGCCTCGACGCTCTCGGCATCGTGGCGCGTGGCATCAAATCGGGCGAAATCGAATTCGGCATCGCCGGCGGTGTGGAGAGCATGAGCCGCGCGCCGTTCGTGATGGGCAAGGCCGAAACCGCTTTCTCACGCAGCGCAAAAATCGAAGACACCACCATCGGCTGGCGCTTCGTCAACCCCATCATGAAGCAGCAGTTCGGCATCGATTCCATGCCTGAAACCGCCGAGAATGTGGCGGAGCAATACGGCATTTCGCGTGCCGATCAAGACGCTTTTGCGCTGCGCAGCCAGCAGCGTTGGGCGGCGGCCAACGAGCGCGGCTTCTTCAAGTCAGAGCTGCTGCCGGTGAGCATTCCGCAACGCAAGGGCGACCCCATCATTTTCGACCACGACGAGCATCCCCGGCCGTCCACCACCTTGGAGGCGCTGAGCAAGCTGCGTCCCATCGTCAAAGCCGATGGCACCATCACAGCCGGCAACGCCTCAGGGGTGAACGATGGCTCGGCGGCCCTGCTGGTGGCATCGGAAGCCATGGCAGCCAAGCAGGGGCTCACCCCGCGCGCCCGCATCGTGGCCACCGCAGCCACCGGTGTGGAGCCTCGCATCATGGGGATTGGCCCCATCACCGCCAGCCTCAAGGTGCTGGCCAAGGCGGGGTTGTCGATCGACCAAATGGACGTCATCGAGCTGAACGAAGCATTCGCCGCTCAAGGCTTGGCAGTCACTCGTGAGCTGGGCTTGGCCGACGACGATCCCCGCGTGAACCCGAACGGTGGCGCCATTGCCATCGGTCACCCGCTCGGGGCTTCGGGCGCGCGTCTGGCTACCACTGCCATGTATCAGCTGCAGGCCACTGGCGGCCGCTACGCCCTGTGCACCATGTGCATTGGCGTGGGGCAGGGTATCGCTCTCATCCTCGAGCGCGTGTAAGCAAAGCCAGCGCCTCGTAGCTGCCAGCCAGAGCGGGCCCCCGGTAATCGGGGGCCCGTTGTCGTTTCAGTGGAACTGTGGCGGAGTGAACTCCGCATCTTCGGGCATTTCGGCGTGCAGCATTTCGCCCAGAGGGTTGGGAAAAAAGGGCGCGCCGCAATCTTCGCAGAATTCGGGCGGCAGCAAGCCGGGCAAGCGACGGATTTCGGCCAGACCGTTGGCGCGCAGAAGCTCCACGATGCGATCCATGGTGTCGAGCGGGATGCCGTGTTCGGTTTCGGCCACGGTGTCGTCGGCTCCCTCACGGCCGAACAGCGGCCAGATGCAACCATAGAGCACGTGGTTGCTGTCGCGCGGCGTGAACCCGATGCGGTATTCATCGATGTGCTGTTCGCCGCAACCGGCCACCACGGCGCGGAGTTGGTCGGCGCCTACACCCAGGGCACCTTCAAGCCAGGTCACGGCAGCCTGCACGGCCAAGGGCCGCACCCGCCGGTCTGCTTCGCGGTTGGCCACATACCAGGCGTCGGGTAGCAGAATTTCGAGACCGCAACCTGGCATGAGACCAGCCAGGGTAGGCTCGACTTGAGCCGCCCATTGTTCGAGCGCTTGCTGACGCGCGGCCACAGCATCTTCGGGATGTTCTTGCCAGCGGAAGATAGGCTCCCCCTGCGGCACAGCCACGGCACCGACCACATAGCGGGTGTCGGCCAACATGCTGGGCATGTCTTCGACTTCGGGAAAGCTGATCTTTTGGCCGGAGTCGGGGTTGAGCGCCAGGCTTCCCAAGCGAGTGAGCCATTGCTGGGTGGCTGAAAAGCTGCGTGGCATTTGATCGACAGAAAGCAGTTGTGGCGCGAGCGCCAAACGACTTTGCGCCGACAGCACATGGCCGTGCAGCTGTGCCTGCAAAGCCCCCAGCGCGTCGTAGCGAATCGGGCCGTAAGGAATTTGGTAGCGCGTCCAGGCAGCGATAGGCGCCACGATCAGAAGCACGTCGAAAGGTTGCCCATCGTGTTCCAACACGGTGCCTTCGGTGAGGGCCTCGCAGAGTTCGATCAAAACCTCGTAGGCGTTGGCGTCGGCAATGAGGAGGTGATCGAGTGCGGTTTCTATGGCCTGGTCGTGGCCATTACGCAAAAGCCTGGACAGCAAACTCTCGAGCTGTCGCTCCCAGAAGCGATCTTCGGTGCGGCTGCCAGAGGCACTGAGTGCCGCGGCCAGTTGGATGAGTCGCTCAGCGTCGCGGTTGCTGCGAGCGGGGCGGGTAAGACGGGTACGGGCCATGATGCGAGACTGAATGAAGCAACAGACAGTGTAACGCAGCACGCTAGGGAGCCGACCCTTTCTTCTCCAGCTGTTCGAGTTGTTCCAGCAGTGCATCGGGCAGCTCCAGCCCCGGTGCAATATAGGTGACTTGGGTGACCTCGTCGAGCGCGATCCAAACCGGTTGCACGTGGGCCGGACTGGCCGCGCTGTAGCGCACCCCGGGAGTCGAGTCGCTTCCCGGCCCACCCGGGTTGTAGACTGCCGAATAGGGCGGCTGCGATGGCACCTCGACCGCGATGATGTGGCGCATGGCAGCTTCGTCGCCGTACAGAGTGAGGCCGTCATTGTGTTAAGCCCCCACAAAAAAGGGCGGAGCGATATCACCTATATTGGACATCCGGGTGAGTTTGGCCGCCACCAGGCGCGGCCCAGCGCGATCTTGTGGCGCATCGAGGGGGTGGCCGTAGCTGGTACCGGCTTGCGCGGACATTCCGACGGCGTTGACGAACCGTGGGCCGGGGCCCACCAGCTGCAACGGGGTGCCGTCGTCTACCACTTCAACCTTGACGGGGTAAATGGCGCCGGGCGTGCCGGGGCTCAGACGATTGCCGAAGCTCCCGAACACCACCACCGTGGAACGCTCGTTGTAGTCGACGTTGGGACCGAAGCTGGCAAGTTGCGGCGTGACCTGCGTGCCGTTGCTAAGCGTGAATAGAAAATCTTCGGGATTGATGCTGCTGGGCAGCACCGGCCAAGAAAATACGATGGGTAAACCGTCGGTATATTCGGCCGGGTAACCAAATGCGCCTGCGACGTCGTCTGGCCCCGGGCTGCTGGTGTAGGAACCCAGCGTAGGGTTGGCGCCGGTGGCGTGGCTCCAGTTGCCGCCCGCCATGCGTACCAACTGTTCGGTACGGGCGAGATCGTCGAGGCTCATGCCCGGGATGCCCACCGAACCGACTACGGCCAGGTTGGCAGTGTAGATTTTGGGTTCAACCTCCCAGATCTCAGCTTGCACCAGCACGTCGTTACGCAGTATTTGTGACGTTGCCGTGGACTCGGTGCTTGGCGGCTCGGGCGTGACGGTTTCGGGGGGGCTGGAATTGCTATCGCCACCACAACCCGCAAGCCCCCCGGCCAGCCCCACGGCGAGCGCCGCCAATGGCCTACTCACATAGACGCCTTTCATTGATGTTCCCCTGAGGGTTGACGAAGCGAATTTCGACTTGAAGAGAGAAGGGGTGTGAGATGTGCGAAGACTGCGTGAATGCCGGGGATGGGCTTTGAAAAAATTATATGGAACAAACTTGACGAGAGGCACTATTTTTTCGGCAGTTGGTAAGTGGACTAGGCTACGGGCCGAACAGCGAAATCCGGTACCATAGCGCACAGCGTGCGGGTGCCTCTGGTGTCCGCCATTGCCCATTTCTGCCGCGTTCGAGGAGATTTCATGTACGAGCAGCTTGCACTTTATATCGATGGCGAATTCATCGAATCGGGGCGTCAAACCCAGGACGTTCTCAACCCGGCCACGGGTGAGGTTATCGGGCAATTGCCCCACGCTACCCAGGCCGATCTCGATCGCGCCCTCGACGCCGCGCAGCGGGCTTTTCAGAGCTGGCGCAAAAGCTCTCCACTCGAACGTTCTCGCATTCTGCGACGCGTGGGCGAGCTGATCCGAGAACGCGCCAACGAGATCGGACGCAATATCACGCTCGACCAGGGCAAACCTGTGCGCGAAGCGGTGGCCGAAGTGCAGATGTGCGCCGATCACGCCGATTGGCACGCCGAAGAAGCACGACGCATTTACGGCCGCGTGGTGCCGGCGCGCGATCCGGCCGTGCGCCAGATGGTGGTGCGCGAGCCCGTGGGTGTGTGCGCGGCGTTCACTCCCTGGAACTTTCCGTTCAACCAGGCCATCCGTAAAGTAAGCGCTGCGGTGGGGGCAGGGTGCACCATCATTCTCAAGGGGCCCGAAGATGCGCCCAGCGCTGTGGTGGCCATGGCCCGCCTGTTTCAAGAAGCCGGCCTGCCGCCCGGCGTCTTGAACATCGTGTGGGGTGTGCCCAGCGAAATCTCCACCTATTTGATTGAATCGCCCATCGTTCGCAAGATTTCGTTCACGGGGTCGGTGCCGGTGGGCAAGCAACTGGCGGCCATGGCCGGTGCCCACATGAAGCGTGTGACTCTCGAGCTGGGTGGTCACTCGCCGGTGCTGGTGTTCGACGATGCCGATCTCGATGTGGCTGCCAAGCAGCTGGCCCGCTTCAAGATTCGCAATGCCGGCCAGGTGTGCATTTCGCCCACCCGCTTCTATGTGCAAGACACCGTTTACGATAACTTCGCCGAAAAGTTCGTTGACGCCCTGCAAAAGATTCAGGTGGGTAGCGGCCTGGAAGACTCCACCCACATGGGGCCGCTGGCTCACGAGCGCAGGGTCGACGCCATGGAGGCCTTCGTGGCGGATTCCCGTTCACGCGGTGGCGAAATCATCTTGGGCGGCGAACGTCTGGAACTGGCCGGCGGCAAGGGCAATTTCTTTGCGCCCACCGTGGT
>JAJUJN010000460.1 GCA_029265335.1 Alcaligenaceae bacterium | reverse complement strand
TGAGATCTTTTTCGGATTCCACGGTGCCGCTTTCCATCAGCAGCTGACGCATGCCGGCGAACATATAGCCTTGGCCTTCGATGCCCAGCGGTTTGAGCTCCTCGAGCATTTCCTGGGCTGCTTCGGTATTGGTGGCGTCGATCGCTTCGGCGACATCGTTGAACAGGAAGGGCGTGAACCAGGCGAAGTAAGAGGGCAAGCGGTTGCTCACCACGGCCGCGGTCAGCCAGCCCATATCGAGCACGCCGGACTGCATTTGCTGAAGCATGTCGGTTTCACTGCCGAGCTGGCCGCCCGGGAACACTTGCACGGTGACTTCACCGTTGGTTTCTTCTGCCAGCTGCTTGGCAAAGCGTTGACCAGCTTGAGTCCAGACATGGCTGGGCGGGGTGATCATGCCCAACCGCAGCTCTTCGGCGGCGAGAGCCTGCGTGGGTGCAAGACCGAACGCGCCAACCAAGCTGGCCAGGATTCCTGCGCGAAAAATCGACTTCATGTCATTCTCCTTGACACGTTGCAAAAGGGATAAATTAGCTTTTGTACAACAAAATATCATGTTACAAGTGCGTGGCGCCACCATCGACGGTGAGCGATTGGCCCGTCATGAAGGCAGAACCATCGCTGGCCAAAAAGTGCATGACCCCCACAAGATCCTCGGGAGTTTGGCCGCGGGGAATGCACTGCAGTTGCACGATACGCTGTTTGGTTTCGGGTGTAACGGTTTCGCGTTCCACTTCGGTACTCACCGAGCCGGGCAGCACTGCGTTCACGGTAATGCCGAACGGCCCCAGTTCGCGGGCCATCGAGCGCGTCATGCCGATCACAGCTGCCTTCGAGGTGGTGTAGTGCAGGTAGTTGGGGCGCCCCAGGGTGACGGCGCCCGACGACACGTGGATGATGCGCCCAAAACCTCGTTCTTTCATGCCGGGCAACAGGGCCCGCGTGCAAAGGAACGGCCCGGTGACATTCACGCGCTGCACGGCTTCCCACACTTCCAATGGAATTTCGTCGAAGGGCTGCATTTTGAGCGTTGAGAAGATGGCAGCGTTGTTGATGAGCACATCCACGCCGCCGAACTCCTCGCCCACCCGCTTGGCCATGGCGCCCACCGACGCTTCATCGGCGACGTCTACAGCCACTGCCATGGCCTGGCCGCCGGCGGCTTTGCAGTCGTTGGCGCTGGCCTGGGCTTTGTCGAGGTTGAGGTCGGCCAGCACCACTTTGTGGCCGGCGGCGCAGAAGCTCTGGGCCAGTACCCGCCCGATACCCTGCGCCGCGCCAGTGATGAGCACCACCCGCGAGGGATTGTTCTGCACGTTGCTCATGACACGTTACTCAGGCTGGCGCGGAGGTCGTGGCGCTGCCACCAGGGCTTGATGCCGAGGTCGTCGGCGATGATGCCTGCACTGATGTAGCCGGCGCCGCCCGAAATCGCGCCGCCCGGGTGGGTGGCCGAACCAGTCATGTAGAGGCCGTCGATACCGGTGCGATAGCCAAAGTGTTTGTCCATCACTTGGTCGCCGCTGAGCGCACCCATGAAGATGTCGCCCTGACGCATGTTGATGAGTTCCTGCGAATATTCCTGGGCCGTGTAGATGTGCTGGCCGAGGATGTTCTTGGACGTCATGTTGGGGCAGTAGCGCGCCCAGGTTTCGATGATGCGTTCGGCGAATTCTTCTTTCCAGTCGTCGTAATTGCGGTCACCGATGTCGGGATCGTAGGGCATGACGTGCCAGGCGTAGGTGTTGTGCTTGCCCGGCGGCGCGAGCGTGTTGTCGAGGGCCGTCGCCATCGTGCATTCGAGCATCGGGTCGGCGGCCGGCTTGCCGTACTTCGCGTCGTCGTAGGCCCGCTCGATGTAGTCCAGGCTCGGGCACACGTGCATTGTCCCG
>JAJUJN010000148.1 GCA_029265335.1 Alcaligenaceae bacterium | reverse complement strand
CGAGGAGCGAGTGAGAAGGAAGCGGCAGTCACCGGGGCATTTTAGCGGCGGGGCGGCCCGGTTGAGTGGGCATGCGTGTGCCATCGTCGAACACCACTTCGGCTTCGGGCCAGCGCATCGCGGCCAGTCGGAAAGTGCTGCCGAGAGCGTTGCCTGCTCGCCGTTCCACCCAGCGCCCGCCCACTGAGAAATCGATGCAGAAAACGGTGCCACGTGGTCCCAGCCAGGCCGACGCTGGTGCTCCGCCGAAGATATCCAAATAACCACGCGCCTCGAGCGAGGGCGGGGGTGGGGCGAAACGACGCCAGTAGTGGCCCACGATCACGGGAGTGTCGTCGTCGTACGACTCCCACCAGGGCACGCGCTCTACGAAACGCCATTTGCCGCCGGCATAGAAAGGGCGGGTGCCATGGCGCTCCAGCCCCGAGGTGAGCACTTTCAGCGGGTTCATGCTCCCTTTGTTGGCCTCGTGCGCCGCGTGGGCCGGCAGCATCGGTGGAGTGTGGTCGGGGTCTTCAAGGTCGTGGCCCCATTGTTGCGCCTCAAGCGCCATGGCAGCATCCAGCCCGGTCTGAGCGGCGTACTCGATGGCCAGCGACTCCCACGCGTCGTATTGATGGCGCAGGCTGCCGGGCGGCAGGGCGCGAACTGCGGCAACTGCCGGTGGATGCCAGGCGGCATGCACAATGCGCAAGTCTTCGCGCTCAAGAATGGCCGGCAGCGATTCCGCAAAAGCCAGGAAAGGCTCTCGTTGCTGGGGTTCCACGCGCTTGAAGGGCGCATATTTGGGGGTGTCGCGGGCCACGCGTTCGTCGAAGAACCAGCCCGAGCCGTCTTTGATGTCGCGACGGATCAGGTTCACCTCATGATTGCCGATCACCGCGCTGGCACGGCCGCTGGCAATCCAGCGAGCCGCCAGCGACAGCACGCCCGGACTGTCGGGGCCCCGGTCGCAGAAGTCGCCGACGAACACCAGACGGCGCCCCTCGGGGTGGCGGGCTTCGGCGTCGTAGCCCAGATGGGCAATTAACGCCAGCAGAGCATCCAGTTCGCCGTGTATGTCGCCCACCACGTCGAGCGGGCCTGGTGGCAGCGATTGAACGAAAGGGTGTTGCGTCATGGGCAAAACCATCTACGGAGGAAATGCGGAAATCAATGTGGCACCTGGCGGGGAGTGAAACGCCAGAACACCAAGGTGGCGGTGAGCCCAAACACCCCGATCATGCCGATGCCGGCGCCGAGTGAAATGACGGCCGTCACCGCTGCCAGCAGCGCCGGGCCACCACTGTTGCCGATGTCGGCCATGAGGCGCCACACCCCCAGAAACGCGTTGCGGCCGGCGCGCGGTGAGGCGTCGGCGGCGAGGGTCATGACGATGCCCGAGCCGATGCCATTGCCAAAGCCCAGCAGGAGAGCTGCCAGCACAAAGGGCACGGTACTGGTGGTGAACGGCATGATGAGCAGTGCCACCCCCATCAGAAAAGTGGAGGGCAGTATCACCCAGAGTCGGCCCATCTGGTCCATGACCTTACCGGCAGGATAAAACACCAGCATGTCAATCGCCGATACCAGGCCGTAAATGAGAGAGATCCAGGTGGGAGAAATGCTGAGATGTTCCGCCCAGAGCGGGATCACGATCTGGCGCGACGAGCGAATGGCGCCCACGAGCATCACGCCGATGCCCAGCGTGGCGAACACGCCGGCATGATCACGCAACACCTGCCAGGTGGAGGGGCGGGGAGGTGGAGGTTCGCCGGTTTTGGTGGCGGCCGTCGTGGGGAAGTCGGGCGAACGCCAGGCGATCACCGCGGCGCCCGCCATGGCGAGCATGGCCACGTAATACGCGCCTGCCAGATCAAAGAAGTGAATCGCGCCTGCGCCCAGAAATGGGCCGACAAATACCCCGATGCGGGTGGCTCCGCCCAACGACGACATGGCGCGTGCGCGCAGATAGCGCGGTACGGCATCCGCCAGATAAGCTTGACGGGCCAGCAGGAACACCGCGGTGGCCATGCCGACCATGAACACACCGAGGGCCAGCGGTGCCAGGCCGGTGGCCAGGGCGCAGATCAGCAGAGCAACGCTGCTGAAAGCCGCCGCCAGCAGCAGGGCGCGCCGCTCGCCCAGCCGTTCAGCCACCCAGCCCGCGGGAATGTTGCTCACCAGCGAGCCGATGCCGATCAATGCCGTGATGAGTCCGGCCAAGGCTACCGAGGCGCCCAGCTCGCGCGCACTCAAGGCGATCACGGGCAGAATCGCACCGTTGCTCGTACCGTAGAGCAGAGAAGGGCCGAAAGCCGGCACGGCGATCTGGCGCAGACTGAAATCGGAATCGGTCATGGCAGGGTTTTCGTCACGGGTCGCAGGCGAGCAGCAAAATCCTTTCGCTCCGCGAGCACATGCGGGCCACGAGCTTTGCCACAGCGTCAGCAAAAGAGTGCGAGTATCCCATAGCCGCGGCCGGGCTGGCCGAAAGCGCTGCGTCAGGCCGCGAGCACGCTCACTCTCGGGTGGTGGATTCGTCGGTACTGCTCCACGTTTCCTGTGGCGGGGCGCTCTCTTCGGCGACTGAAAGCCAGGCTTCATCTTCAGCGGCAGGCTCGCCATCGCCGGCGTAGCGGCACTGCACGCTCAGCTCGACTTCGTCGATGTCGAGAATGTCGAGCGCCACCACGTGCCCCCGCGGCAGCTCGGGCAGGCTGGACACTCGCACAAACAGCGGCGCATGCGCCAGGCGCACCAGGTCGTCGCGGATCACCACGGCGTCTGCCCGCTGAATATTCTCTTGCTGCAGCCAGCGCAGGCACCAATAGCGTTCGAGGTTGTCCTGAAACTCGCGATAGGCGGCCTGCTTGGCTTCGAAGGCCGTGATCAGCGCGAAGAGGTCAGCGTCACGCGGCTTGTAAGGGGCCGCCAAAGGCGCCGACACACCATGATCGGCCACGGCCACCAGCTGTTGTTGGTTCACCAGATCGATATAGCGGCGCAATGGCGAGGTGCACCAGGCGTACTGCGGCACGCCCATGCTGTCGTGGGGCAAGGGGTGGGTGCTCATGCGCACGCGGGTGGCCTGCTGCGATCGGTACACGCCCGGCACGCCATGGTCGGCAAGCAGCTTGCCCCAGGTGACATTAGCCAGAATCATGTATTCGGACACCAGACGATCGATCGGAGCGCCGCGTTGCCGTTGCACGATGCGAACGGTGGAGTTGGGGTCGGTGGGGTCGCCTTCGATATAGAAGCTGAACTCCACGCGGTTATGGAGTTCTGGCTTGCCCCGTATGGTTTCTCGTACGCGTTGCAGGGCTTGAGCACCACGCCAGAGAGGGCGAAGCACCTCGGCGTAGGGCAGCTCGCTGTCTGCCTGATCCAATGCCGTCTCGGCAATCAAAGGCTCGAGGTGAGGCAGGCGGAGGTTTTCTACTACGCTCACCCGCTCCAGCCGCGTTTCCACATCGCTCACACTCCCATCTTGCAGGTCGATGGTGGCGTAAAGCGACAGGGCCGGTGTGGGTCGGCCTGCCAGCAACGAAAAGGCCTCGATCAGCGCATCGCACTGCATGGGAATTTTGTCGCCCGGCATATACACCGTCGACATACGCGCCCGGGCCACTTTGTCGAAGTCGCTATCACGAGTCACCGCCAAGGCCGCAGCGGCAATATGCACGCCCACGCGGATGCGGTCGCCCGGCAGTTCCGTCACCGAGAGGGCATCGTCGATTTCGGTGGTGGTGGTGTCGTCGAAGGAATAGGCCTTGACTTCGGCCAGTGGCAGGTCGCGATCCACGGCGGGTTCGGGCAGCTCAGGAAACCCAGTGCCCTTGGGGAAGTGTTCTTGCTCGAAGCGCTGGCGCATCAGCCCCAGCACATGGGGCCAGGCTCCCAGGCGCAGCAGCAGCCGTACCGGGCTCACTTGCCCGCGCTCGCAGGCTTGGTTGAGCGCCTTCCACTCCATGGAGTTTTTATCGGGCTTGAATGCCAGGGCGTCTGCCTGGCGAGCGATCGGTTCGGGCAACTCGCCCGCCAGCATGGCATCGGCCCAGGCCGTTTGCTGCTCGGCCTGGAGACGCTTCTTTTCGAGCGCAGCCAAGGCGGCTTCAAGAATCTCGGGGGGCGCAGGTCGATAGTTGCCACGACCACGCCGATGAAAGTACACCGGCGCCGAATGCAGACGCAGCAGCATGGCGGCCGTTTCGACCGCGCTGGGCGGGTGGCCGAAATAATTCTCGGCAAGTTCGGCGGCGCTGAAGTCTTCCTGCGGCGCCACTTCCCACAAAAATGCGATATCCAGCTCTTCGGCAAGCGCCTCCGCTTCGGCCAGGATGCGCTCGGGCGCGGGCTCGCCAAAGCGCAGCACGACAGCGTTCTTCTTGATCTTGCTGCGTCGGCCAGTGAGGTTTTCTATCTGCAGCGTCGCCTCGGCTTCGCTCAGAATCGTGGCGGGCTTGAAGGCGCCGTCGTCTTCGAACAGAACATGCATGAAAATGAAACTCTTGGTGGTATGAGGCAGATCAGACGACCGCGAAGCGCAGAACGTGGGGCAGCCAGTCGGCGAAGTCGCTCAAGCCGTGGTCGCTGCCTTCGATGATGATCTGCTGGGCGCCCTGGTAATGATCGCGCATCTCGCGCCAGTCGAGTAGCTCGTCGCCGGTGGCCGCCAACAGCAGATAGCGCTCGGGCCGGGTGATGGTGGCAACGCTCAGCTGCTGCAGCTCGTTGAGATAGTGCGCCTTGAATTCGAAGGGTCTGCCGTCATGGTACATAAATTGCGGGCCGACATGTGTGGCAAGTGCAGCGGCGGCATCCACTACCGGATTGATCACCACGGCCTTGGCGCCAGTTTGTTCGGCCAGGTAGGTGGCGTAATAACCTCCCAGCGAAGAACCGACGATGATGAGATCGTGGGGCGGGGTGTGCTGTATGACCTCGTGGGC
Organism: Alcaligenaceae bacterium; assembly: GCA_029265335.1. Classification (GTDB taxonomy): domain Bacteria; phylum Pseudomonadota; class Gammaproteobacteria; order Burkholderiales; family Burkholderiaceae_B; genus Verticiella. Next base: position 763 of record JAJUJN010000148.1, on the reverse strand, counting down.
GAGGGCCATGGCATCGGCCGGCGATGGCGGCAACTGTGGGCAGGCCCAAACGTCATCAGGCCGTTGTTCGCGCAGAGCCTCTTCAAGCAGGCGAGCCTTGAACGAGGCGGGTGACGACCGGAAGCCGTGCAAATAGAGCCACTTCATAAAGGTTTCTCCGCCGCAGCGAGGCGTTCGAGCAGCTGTTGGTGAATGCCGCCAAAACTGCCGTTGCTCATTACCATGATGTGATCGCCTGGCCGAGCGTCGGTCACGATGGCATCGATAAGGGGTTCGAGTTCGCGCCAGCTGCTGGCGCGGTCGCCCAGCGGGGCGAGGGCTGCGGCCGGCGACCACTGCACGGCATCCTTGCCGCTGGGCGCGGCGTAGCAATACACCCGATCCGCACTGGCCAGGGCTTCGGGCAGGCGAGCACTCATGGTGCCCAGCTTCATGGTGTTGGAGCGCGGCTCGAGCACCGCCAGCACCCGGGCCGAGCCCACCACTTCACGCAAGCCGGCGAGCGTCGTGGCAATGGCAGTGGGGTGATGGGCAAAGTCGTCGTACACCGTGATGTCGTTCACTGTGCCGCGAACTTCCTGACGCCGTCGCACGCCGCGAAAGCCCGCGAGCGCCTCAGCCGCCACAGCGGGTGCAACGCCCACATGCCGGGCAGCCAGGATGGCGGCCAGGGCATTGGCCCGATTATGCTCGCCCGTATGCTGCCAATGCACCGTAGCTACGGTTTTGCTGCCCTGCATCACATCGAAGGCGCCGTTGGGTT
>JAJUJN010000079.1 GCA_029265335.1 Alcaligenaceae bacterium | reverse complement strand
CGGGGGCGGCTTTGGCGATCCATCACCCGAGGCCAAAGGATGAGCATGCAGATCACATTCTGGGGCGCGGCGGGCACAGTGACCGGCTCACGCCATTTGGTGGAGACCGACAAGCACCGCTACTTGCTCGATTGCGGGCTGTTTCAGGGCGTGAAAAACCTGAGGCGACGCAATTGGGCGCCATTTCAGGCGCCGCCCGCTTCCATTAACGCCGTGATTCTGTCGCATGCTCACCTCGACCACACCGGCTATCTGCCGCGGCTGGTGCGTAACGGCTTTGCTGGGCCGGTGTACAGCTCGGCGGCCACACGCGATCTCGCCGACATTCTGCTGGCCGACAGCGCCCATCTGCAGGAGGCCGATGCCGAGTATTTGAACCGCCATAAGCTATCGCGCCACCAGCCCGCCTTGCCGCTCTACACCATGCGCGATGCCGCCGAGGCCATGCGCCGATTCCGCCTGCTGCATAACCACGAGCCGCATGCTCTCGATGAGCACACGCGGGTGCGCCTGCATCGGGCCGGCCATATTCTGGGAGCCAACGTGGTGGAGCTGGAGCATCGCGGCAAGCGCCTGGTGTACAGCGGCGATCTCGGGCGTCTCGACGACCCCCTCATGTATGCCCCCGATACGGTGGCCGATGCCCACTGGCTCGTGGTGGAATCCACTTATGGCAACCGGGAGCATGTTGAGAGCGACGTGCAAAGCGAGCTCGCCGACATCATCAACCGCACCGCCGCGCGTGGGGGCACGGTCGTCATTCCAGCCTTTGCGGTAGGCCGCTCCCAGCTCATGCTGTATTACCTCTGGCAGCTGCGCCTGCAGCAACGCCTGCCGTCGAACCTGCCCGTTTTTCTCGATAGCCCCATGGCGCTGCGCGCGGTGGAAGTGTATAGCCGCCACAGTGATGAACAGCGTCTGATCGACCGCGAAATTCGCGATTTGTACCAACAGGTGCACTTCGTGAGCTCTGTGGAGGAGTCAAAGGCGCTCAACACCGTCGCCATGCCCAAGATCATCGTGTCGGCCAGCGGCATGGCCACTGGCGGACGTGTGCTCCATCACCTGAAGCATTATGTGGGCGATCCGCGCAACACCGTGCTGTTTGCCGGCTTTCAGGCGCCCGGCACACGCGGGGCGGTGATGCTCGATGGCGCCCGGCAGGTGAAGATCCACGGCGAATACTTTCCGGTGCGGGCCGAGGTGCTCGGCCTGTCGGGGCTTTCGGCTCATGCCGACGTCAACGAAATCCTCACTTGGTTGCGCGGCTTTCGCCAACCGCCCGAACGTACCTTCATTGTGCATGGCGAACCCGCGGCGGCCGACGCCTTGCGCCTGCAAATCCAGGACACCCTGGGCTGGCGGTGCGAGGTGCCCGAGCACGGCCAGAGCTTTACCCTCGATTGAGCCGTGAGCCAGTCGTCACCTTCCTCGTCACCGCAAGCCAGCCAGGAGCAGCCCCACGGCACGCCCAGCTAGGCATACCCCCAGGCCGCCCTGCTGGGCAAGCCCCTGGCGGGCTGGCGACGTCACGTCTACACCGTCATTTTCGAAGCCGACACGGTGTGGGGTAGGCGCTTCGACAAACTCCTCATCGCGATCATCATGTTGAGCCTGCTGGTGATCATGGCCGACAGCGTGGAAAGTCTATCGGCGCGCTATGGCCGCTGGCTTCATGCTCTCGAATGGGCCTTCACCTTGCTCTTCACCGTGGAGTACGTGCTGCGGCTGTCCTGCGTGCGTCATCCGTGGCGCTATGCGCGCAGCTTCTATGGCGTGATCGATCTGCTCGCGGTTTTGCCAACCTGGGCCGCCTTGCTGTTTCCAGAGGCATCACTGCTCCTCGGCGTGCGCGCGCTGCGGCTGATGCGCATTTTTCGAGTGTTCAAGCTCACCCGGCTGGTGGGCGAGTACGCGCTGCTCGGTCGGGCCTTGCGCGCCGCCGCGCGCAAGATTCTGGTGTTTCTTTCCATCGTGTTGATGATCGTGGTGGTGATGGGCACGCTCATGTATGTGGTAGAAGGCCCGGCCAACGGCTACACCAATATTCCCGTGGCGGTGTATTGGGCCATTACCACGCTGGCCACCGTAGGCTTTGGCGACATCACGCCCCACACCGCCTTGGGCAAATTCATTGCCTCGGTGATGATGCTGCTGGGCTGGGGCGTACTGGCCGTGCCCACCGGCATCATCACCCTGGAGATGTCGGCGCAGCAACGCGATGCACAGCGCGAAGTCACCCCTCGCACCTGTCAGGAATGTTCAACAGTAGGGCACGACGCCGACGCCAGCTATTGCAAACGCTGCGGCGCTAAACTGCCTGCATATCAACAAGACCCCTGAGCTCGCGTTACCATCCGGGGCGAACCGGCGTGCGCCAGCCTGGCCGGCGTGCAGCCGCCACTGATAAACGAAGGAGAACCAATCCATGTTGGTGCTGTATCACGCGTGGACATCCACCTGTTCGCAAAAAGTACGCCTGGTGCTGGCCGAAAAAGGTTTGGAGTACGAAGGCCGGCTCATCAACCTGCGCGAAGGCGAACAGCACGAGCCCGCGTTCCGCGCCCTCAATCCCCGTGCTGAGCTGCCGGTGCTGGTGCACAACGATTTTGTGCTCAGCGAATCCACCGTCATCAACGACTACCTCGACGACGCCTTCCCGGAGCCGGCCCTGCGCCCGGCCAACCCGCAAGACCGGGCCCGAGTGGCGGCCTGGAACCGGCGCATCGACGACGACATCACCATCGCGGTAAAGATTCCCAGTTTTCAGCAGAATCTCTACCCCGCGCTGTCGCAATGGTCAGCCGAGCGCAAGGCCGCCATGCTGGCCAAAATCGCCAACCCGGTTACCGCTGAGCGCTGGCGAGCGGCTGCCGAGCATGGGTTCAACGCCGAACAGCTCGAAGCCGCCAACACTCAGCTGCGCCATTTTCTGAACACGATGGAAGCGGCCTTGCAAGGCCAAACCTGGCTGGTGGCTGGGCAGCTCACTCTGGCCGACCTCAACGCCTTTCCGTTCATCGAGCGCCTGGCCACGCTTAAAGATTACCGCCTGGCGGATTGGCCTGCGGTGGCGCAATGGCATGCGCGTCTGCGTGAACGGCCCTCGTACAGCGCGGCGCGTTTCGTGGCGCAAAGCCCGCAACCCGCCTGAGGCTGAGCGGCATCGGCCTTTGCCCGACGGCGCGAATGGCACGCTTGCGCCGTTTTCTCACAGTCGATGCGGGCCCGCCTGGGGGCCGGCGCAACAGGAGGTGATTCATGCCCATGCGTGATTGGTCGATTTCGGCGGTGATGGCCGGATTTCTGGCGGTCTTGGTGTCGTACTCGGGGCCGTTGGTGATTTTCTTCCAGGCTGCGCAAAGCGCAGGCGTATCGAACGAAGTGCTCACCTCATGGGTGTGGGCCATCTCACTGGGCGCGGCGGTGTCGGGGATCCTTCTCAGCGTATGGCTCAAGGTACCGGTGGTTACGGCGTGGTCGGCGCCCGGCACTGCCTTGCTGGTCACTCTGTTTCCCGGTCTTTCTCTGAACGAAGCCATTGGTGCCTACATTACCGCGGCGAGCATCATATTCATCATCGGCATTTCGGGCTCGTTCGATCGCATCATTGCCTACATACCGCGCGGCATTGCCGCCGGCATGATGGCCGGCATTCTGTTTCAGTTCGGCGTGGGCGCTTTCCACGCGGTGGGGAGCATGCCGGGGCTCGCCTTCGGCATGATCGTGAGCTACATCGTGTTTCGGCGCTGGGTGCCGCGCTATGCCATCGTGCTGGTGCTGCTGGTGGGCATTCTTATCTCGGTGGCGCCTGGCGACTTCAGCCTCGGCGGCTTCGAGCTCAAGCTCGCCAAGCCTGTGTTCATCGCCCCCGAATGGAGTTGGACTTCTACCCTCAGCTTTGCGCTGCCGCTGGTGCTGGTGAGCCTTACCGGCCAATTCCTGCCGGGGATGTCTATCCTCCGGCTCTCGGGATACGAAACCTCGGCCAAACCCATCCTGGGTGTTACCAGCCTGGCTTCGCTCGCCACTGCGGTGTTTGGTGGCATCACCATTGTGCTCGCCGCCATCACCGCGGCTCTGTGCACTGGTAAAGACGCCCACGAAGACCCCAAGCGCCGCTACATCGCTGGCGTGGCCAACGGTCTGTTTTACCTGGTGGGCGGCATCTTCGCCGGCAGCATCGTGCACCTCTTTACCTCGCTTCCCACCCAATTCGTTGCGATTCTCGCCGGCCTCGCCTTGCTTGGCGCCATCAGCGCCAACCTGATCGAAACCGTCCAGGCGGAAGACCACCGAGAAGCCGCCTTGATCACCTTCATCGCCACCGCCTCGGGCATGACCTTCCTCGGCCTCGGCTCAGCCTTCTGGGGCGTGGTGCTGGGCATGTTGGCGTATGCGGTGCTGCACAAGCCGTGGCGGAACTGAGGTTGGCTTGTTCAACGGGTCGCAGCCTCTGGAGGTGAATCACCCACCGCCGATCCCACTGGCGGAAAGTCTAGGGTATTGCGCAATTCCGCCTTGTCTTGCCAGGCAAAATCTGGAAAAGGTAGATTGCCCTCTTCGCGCCAGCGTTGCACCTGCATTTCGGTGGCGGCAATTTTTTCGTCCGATACAGCCGGGTCTGCGCTCCGATAATTCACCACGGCGGGAATGGCAAACCTGGCACCGGCGTCGCCTACGAGTTGGATGAAGCGTAAAAAAATGTCTTCACGAATGGCAACGAATTCTGCCCGTTCCACGGAAAGAATATAGCCAAACACTTCGATGTCGAAAGATTGCGCGCCAAAGCCAGACAGTCTCACTCGCAGGTCTTCAGCGGCCACTTTAGGGTGGGCGAGGAGCACGCGGTGGAGCTCGGCCAAGATAAAGCGCAATTGATCAGGTGTGGTTTCGTAGCGCAATTGCAATGTTGGATTGAGGAACATGCGATCGCGCTTGGCAAAATTCTCGATCTGCATGTTCGAAAATTCACTATTGGGAATGGTCACAATGGTTCGGTGCAGCGTGCGGATGCGTGTAGACCGCATGCCAATATATTCCACGGTGCCGATTCTCTCGCCAAACCGACAGAAATCGTCGACGGCGATGGGTTTGTCGAAATATAGGATGATGCCCGAGATGAAGTTCTGCAACGTGGGTTGCGCGGCCAGCGCCACGGCAAGGCCGCCTATGCCCAGGCCCGCCAATACGCCTTGGTAGGGCACTTGCAGCAGGTCTGCCAGCAAAGCGATCGCGAGCAATATCACGGCCACTCGGCTCACGCCTCCCGCGAGGGAAACCAAGGTGGCGTTGTGGCCATTCCCGATGTAACGCTCGCGGATTCTCTGTGTTACCAGCCGAATGAATATGAGTGCCAAGGTGGTCGCTGCGAGGACGATGCATGTCCAACTGGCCGATACCACGATCACCTGCGCCACATCGTGGAAGCTGAGTGCTTCGTCGACGAAACGCAAGGTAACGCCCACCGCCAGGAGGCAAAACGACCAAGACAACGCGAGCTCGACGCCTGTCGTGATGTACTTGCGGCTTGGTATTGAACTCCTCGACCATTGCCGGAACCATCGCCCCCCGCCCCATCCCAGAAGCAAGGCCACGCTGAGTGAGAGCGCCAGACCCAGCCATTGCCAGACCTCCATGGGCCCCCATGGAAGCACCAGTTTGCTGGAAATGTTGCGTACTTTGTCGCGAACTTCGAAGTACAGGCTACGCGGAGTCGGTGTCACCAGTCGCAGTGTGCTGGGCGGGAGATCATCGAGCGCGGCGTAGACATGGCGGATCGAGTGTAAGGTGTCGGGCGTGAACTGCCAGACGACGCCGTCGTCCGTGGTGACGGGGGCGATGGCGATACGGCCCTCTGGGTGTTCGAAATGTACGTAAGCTTCGGTGGCGAGGGGGTCATCGGGCACCTCCTGCCAAACCAGAGCGCCGAGGCGTTCAAGCGCGCGGTTGATGTAGCGCGCCAGTCGAGGCGCGTCGTATTGTTGGCCAATGGCCGAAAGGTTTGATAGGTTGAGTGTGCTAACGGCTCTTTCTATGGCCGATGCGCTGCCCTCATCAAGGGATTCCACCAGAGTGCGTAAGGTGTCGCGAGGCGAGAGCCGGTCACTGGAACGCCCCGGGCCGGGAGCCGGACGCGCCAACTGCAATTCGGCAAGCGTGCGCTGCAGGGTGGCCACACTGGGTGGGTCAATCAGCCAATGGTCATTACGCTTGCGAAATGCCAGAACGAAACGCTTGTCACTGCCCGCCTGACTCAACTGCGTTTTGAAGGTGTCACCGGAATCGCCGGGATAAAGACCCCAGATGCGCGGGATGGTGAGCCGATTCAATACGTCGTACAGCAAACGCGTGTAATCAAGCTCGCTCATGGAGCCAACGCCGTGCCCGCTGAAGTCAATGAACCGCGAGGCTTCGCTTTGCAGCTCCATTCGGCCCGGCCCGACGGCATTCATGATGGTGAGGAAATGATAAAGGGTGTTGGCGGGGCTTTTCGCCTCGATGGCCTGGAGCGGGGTGTTCTGGGTCGCATCTACGCGAACCCCAGTTGCCCATTCGCCGGTGCCGAAGCGAGCGGTAAAGGTACGGCCATCCGCTGCCTGAATGGCCACGAAACTCCCTTCCCGACCGTGCTCACTCCATTGTCCGCGTAGCTCCCGTCCCGTGGCTATGGCCTCAAAGCGGGTGCCATAGAGGGGGACGACGCCTTCCACCCGGTTACCATTCTGCTCCAGCGAGACCCGTGCGGCGCGATGGCGCCAGGTGCTATCCCATTCGCCAGTCCAGGTGACCGGGGCCGCCTGCGCCTGGAAAACCGCACCCAACGCACTGCAGATCAGCAGCCGAATGAGCAGGGCGCACCAGTTCGACCATCGAGTGAAACTCAAGGCCTGTTGATATCGACTCAGGGCCAAGACGTGCCCCGCTCACGGAGCACGGCGTCGTGCAAGCCGGCCGTGAGGCGATTCGGTCCGTGCGAGTGAGGAGTACCGGTTGAGGCAGTAAAGGAGCTGTGTTGCATATGATCCAACATGCGACTCACCACATCGCCGACGGCGCGTTCAGCCTTCGGTGAGGGTGGCATTGGCGCGCGCTGCTGGTCTTGCTGATGGATGCTTTTGCCCGACTTGATGGTTTCGAGCACGAGCAGGGTGGATAAGGTTTCGGGGTCTACTGCAGTGGGGTCTTGTGAGAGAATCACCAGGTCGGCCACCTTGCCAGGAAGCAAAGAGCCTTTGTCGTGTTCCTCGAAATGTTGCCACGCGGGCCAGAGGGTCATGGCCTTCAATGCAGTCATCGGGTCCACGCGGTGCTCAGGCCCCAGGATGTCGCCTGAGCGACTGCGACGTGTGACCGTGGCCGCTAACACGCGCATGGAATCGGGAAACGCCACCGGCGCATCGTGATGGGTAGAAAACTTCATGCCTCGCTCGAGCACCCACCCGGTTGGTGAGATGTGGTCGGCGAGTTCCGGCCCCACGGTACGGTCACGATGCCAGTCGCCCCAATAGAAGGTATGCATCGGAAACAGCGAGGGGAAGATGTCGAGGCGATCGAGCGCAGCTACCTGATCCCGTCGCAGAAACTGGCCGTGGATGAGCACCGGGCGCCGATCGGCCTTGCCCTGTTGCTGCTGAGCCTGGCCTACGGCGGCGATGAGCAGATCGGCTGCGGCCTCGCCGTTGGCGTGGGTAATGATCTGGACATTGTGGCGAAAAGCCCACTCTATGGCGTCGAATACCTGGTCGGCCGTGACGGCGGGGTAGCCGTGATAGTCGGCGCGGTGTTGCTCGGGCGCGCGGTAGTAAGGCCGATCCCGAAATGCGGTGAACCCCTGTGGCGAACCGTCGATCGTGAGTTTGGCGCCGCCAATGCGGAACCCATTCACATACTCCTGGCTTGCTAATTCGCGAGTGTGGTCGCGGTTGTCCATCACGTCGATGTAGGTCACGACGTCGATGGGGATTTTGCCTTCGGCGGCTGCTTCCTGCATGAGGGGCACCAGCGCATGGGTGGACCGACCTTCCTGACCGGTGGTGTAACCGTAGCTGGCCAGAAGCTCGGTGCCGGCCACAAACAGTGCCTGTGCCGACTCGGTATCGAGCCGGCCAAACTGCTTGGCCAGGTGTTTGAAGAATGCCGATTCTTCCAGAACCCCGTTGGGTTGGCTCGACCCCGCTTCGCGGCGGATAACACCGCCCTCGGGGTCAGGCGTGTCGGCCTCGATTCCCAGCAATTGCAACGCCTTGGAATTCACCACACCAATGTGGCCCGATTGGTGGATGATCAATACCGGCAGCGTAGTCGACACCGCGTCGAGGTCTGTGCGCGTGGGGTGACGTTGCTCCGCAAGCTGGGCGTCGTCGTAACCAAAACCCAGGACGAGACCGAGTGGTTGCTCGCGATTGCGGTTCGACTCATCCCACTCGCGAAGTGAGGCCTGCAGATCGGCAATATTG
>JAJUJN010000161.1 GCA_029265335.1 Alcaligenaceae bacterium | reverse complement strand
TTGCTTCGGCTGAAGAGCGCGACAGGGCTTCCGAACGCATTCGAGAAGCCCTGCAGCAGTTGGCCGAAGGCTGATGCGCAACAGGCTATCGGCTATTCGTCAGAACCTGGTCAGCGACTTTTGAGCTTGGCGAATGCGGCGGCCATCGCGCCATCGGCCGGAGCGGCTTCTTTGCGCTGACGCCGCTCGTCGCGCTTGCCACCGCCACCGGGCGAGCTCGCACGTCTGCTTCCGCTACGCCCGGCGGCAGACGTATCGTCGTCGAGTCGCATGGTCAAAGCGATGCGACGGCGAGCTTCATCCACTTCCAGCACCTTCACCTGCACGGTCTGACCCACCCGTACCACGTCACGCGGGTCTTTCACGAATTGGTGCGAAAGAGCGGAAATGTGCACCAGGCCATCCTGGTGCACGCCGATATCCACAAAAGCGCCGAAGTTGGCCACGTTGGTGACCACGCCCTCGAGAACCATGCCCACCTCGAGATCGGCGAGCGTTTCCACACCTTCGCGAAACTGAGCGGTCTGGAATTCGGGACGAGGATCACGGCCGGGTTTTTCGAGCTCCTGGAGGATGTCTTGAATGGTGGGCAAGCCAAAACGTTCGTCGACAAACTGGGTGGGCGCCACCTTGCGCAGCCGCGTGGGCTCGCTCATGGCCTGGCGCACGTCGGCCTGGATATGGGCCAGGATCCGCTCCACGAGCGGATAGGCTTCGGGGTGAACGGCCGAGGCGTCGAGGGGGTTGTCGCCGTTGGCGATGCGCAGAAAGCCCGCAGCCTGCTCGAACGACTTTTCGCCAAAGCGGGGCACCTCACGCAGGCTCTTGCGAGTGCGGAAAGCGCCATGGTTGTCGCGCCAGCTCACGATATTGCGAGCCAGCGTGGTGTTCAGACCGGAAACTCTGGCCAGCAACGCCGCCGACGCCGTGTTCACATCCACCCCCACAGCGTTCACGCAGTCTTCCACCACCGCATCCAGCATGCGGGCCAGTTCGCGCTGGTTCACGTCGTGTTGGTATTGACCTACGCCGATGGCCTTGGGGTCGATCTTCACCAGTTCGGCCAGCGGGTCTTGCAGGCGTCGGGCGATGGATACCGCACCTCGCAAGCTCACATCGAGGTCAGGAAACTCCGCGGCAGCCGTGGCGGAAGCTGAGTAAATCGAGGCGCCCGACTCCGACACCACGACTCGTTGCAGCTTGAGTTCAGGGTGGCGCTGCATTAGCTCGGCCACCAGCTTTTCGGTTTCGCGCGAAGCGGTGCCGTTGCCGATGGCAACCAGTTCGATTTGGTGCTTGCGGGCCAGGGTGGCCAGCGTATGCAAGGAGCCATCCCAATCGCGCCGTGGCTCGTGGGGGTAGATGGTGGCAGTATCCACCAGCTTGCCGGTGGGGTCGATGGCCGCCACCTTCACCCCAGTGCGTATGCCGGGGTCGAGGCCAGGCACAGCCCGTGGGCCCGCTGGTGCGGCCAGCAATAGATCTTTCAGGTTGGAAGCGAACACACGAATGGCTTCGGTTTCGGCATTCTCCCGCAAGCGCCCGAGAAGCTCAGTTTCGAAGGCGGGCAGCAGCTTTACCCGCCAGGTCCAGCGGCACACGTCCGCCAGCCAGCGATCGCGTGGTGAGGCGCTGTCGGACCACAGGCCCTCAGGCAAGGCCAGGCGCTGTGCCAATCGCAGCATGCAGGGGTGAGGCATCTGCTGTTCGCGTTCGTCGTCGAGCACTACCCGCAACTCCAGCACCCCTTGCTGGCGGCCGCGCAGCAAGGCCAGAATGCGATGCGAGGGCAGGCTGCGCAGCGATTCCGCAAAGTCGAACCAATCGCGAAAGTTGGCGCCCTCGGCTTCTTTGCCGGTGACCACGGTGGAACGTAGTTGAGCCTGCTGCCAGAGAAACTCGCGCAGGTCGGCGAGCACGTCGGCGTTCTCGGCGAAACGTTCGGCGAGAATATCGCGTGCGCCGTTGAGTGCCGCACGCGCATCGGCGAAACCGGCCTCGGCATTGATGAACTCCTCGGCCAGCACCAGAGGATCAAGCTCGGCGCGGGCTTCGCTCAGTAATTGATCGGCAAGGGCTTCCAACCCCGCTTCGCGGGCGATCTGAGCCCGCGTGCGGCGTTTTGGCTTGTAGGGAGCATAGAGGTCTTCCAGCCGCTGCTTGGTGTCGGCGGCAAGCAGTTCATCGTGCAGGGGCCGCGTGAGCTTGCCTTGCTCGGCGATGGCCTGCATCACGGCATGACGCCGTTGGTCGAGCTCTCGCACATAGGCCAGTCGCGCTTCGAGGTCGCGCAGTGTGGTGTCGTCCAGGCCACCGGTGACTTCCTTGCGATAACGCGCAATGAAGGGCACGGTGGCGCCGGTATCCAACAGCTCCACGGTGGCCTGTACCTGAGCGGGCTTCACGCCCAGTTCGCCGGCCAGGCGCGAGATCTGTTCTGCGGGGTCGACGGGGGTGATGGCCTCGGGGGCGATGAGAGCGTCTGCGGGAGGGGTGTTGCTGGGGTGGCTGGTGTTGCTGAGAGTCATCCGTAGGCAGAGAGTGGTGAGCGGAAACAGTCATTTTGCCATGAGGCCGGCTTGCCCCCTCTGCGCCCGGGTGAGAAAATGGCGGCTTTGTATCTTTCTGGTGGGTTTGCTGTGACACTCCAGCCCCCTTCGTCGAGTCTGGAGGCCTTGCGTCTGCGCTTGGCCGCCTTGCGTCAAGAGCACCGCGATCTCGACCTCACCGTTGAGCGCCTGCAACTCGACCCTGTCATGGATCAACTTGCCGTCCAACGCTTGAAAAAGCGCAAGCTGCTGCTCAAAGATCAAATCGAGCGTCTCGAAATGATGCTGGTACCCGACATCCATGCCTGACGAGGTTGCCACCAACGAGCCGCTCCAAGCTCGCTCTTCATCTCCTTATTCCCAGGCAGAGCCTGTTTCGTCGAGCCTGGTCAGCGAAGTTGAACACGCTTTTGGCCCCGATGGCGCTTTGGCTGCCGCTTTGCCCGGTTATCGCGAGCGCTGGCAACAGCGTGAGTTGGCGGTGGCGGTGGCCGAGGCGCTCGCCAGCGGCGGTACGCTGGTGGCCGAGGCCGGCACCGGCACAGGCAAAACCTACGCCTACCTGGTGCCAGCCTTGCTGCACGGCGGCAAGATTGTGGTTTCCACCGGCACCAAACCGCTGCAAGATCAGCTATTCGCCCGCGACATTCCCCAAGTGCTCAAGGCTCTCAGAATGAACGCGCAGGTGGCGTTGCTGAAAGGGCGCAACAACTACGTGTGCCACTGGCACCTCGAGCGCATACAAGAAGACCCGCGCGGGCTGGCGAGCCGCCACGAAATCCAGCAGCTGCAACATATCGTTCAGTTTGCGCAACGCAGCCGTTCTGGCGACCGCGCCGAGCTGGAGTCGGTACCCGAAACCGCACCCATCTGGCAGCGTGTTACCTCCACCCGCGACACCTGCCTGGGCACCGACTGTGCCTATTACCGCGACTGCTTCGTGGTGAAAGCGCGCAAAGAGGCTCAGGAGGCCGAAGTGGTGGTCATCAACCACGCTTTGTTCCTGGCCGATATCGCGCTGAAAGAAGAAGGCGTTACCGATCTGCTGCCCGCTGCCGACTGCGTCATTTTCGACGAGGCGCACCAGTTGCCTGATGTTGCCACCCGATTCCTGGGTGAGTCGGTGTCCAGCCTGCAACTGCTCGATCTCTCACGAGATGTGCTTGCCGCGGGCAGCGCCCATGCCGCCGAGAGCGCCGACTGGGTAGAGCTGTCGCGTGAAATCGAACAGCTCGCCCGCGATTTCCGGCTGTGGGGTTTGAACCTCGAGAACCTGCCCGGCATGAAGTGCGCGCACGATGCGCTACCGGCCGCCGAAGCGTTCAACACCTTGCTGGTGCAACTCAACGAAGCGTTGCAAGGTTTGGTGAAGATCACCCGGGCTCTGCAAGATCGTCACCCTGATTTCGAACTGCTCACGCGTCGCGTGCTGGAGCTGCGCGGCCGTGTGTATCGCTGGCTGCCCGAGCCACCAGCGAGCGATGGCGCTCTGCCCACTGATGAGGCCAGCCCCAACGAGAGCCCATTGTTCGGTGGCGCTCCCTCGTCGGTTAGCCTGCAAGAAGGGGGAAGCGACGAAGCCACTGTAGCGGCAGAGCCCAGTGCCGATTCTGCTGCGCAGAACGCGGCCGAAGCCGAACCGGTGGCAGCATCGCCTGCGCCAGAAGCCCAAGCCGCCAAGGCCAACGACGACACAGCCTGGGTGCGCTGGGTGGAGTTCAGTGGCAGCAATGTGCGTCTGCAATCGGCACCGCTGTCGGTGGCACGCACTTTTGCCCGAGCGCGGGCGCCCAGCCAGGCGTGGGTGCTCACCTCAGCCACCTTGGCCGTGCGCGACGACTTCCGTCATTTCACCCAGCAATTAGGTTTGGGCAACGCCACCACAGCTCGCTGGGAATCGCCGTTTCCCTACACCGAGCGCGGCCGGCTTTATGTGCCCGACACCTTGCCCGAGCCCAATCAGCCGGGCTTCCTCAAGGCGTTCGTGGCCGATCTGCTGCCGCTGCTTGAAGCCAGCGAAGGCAGCGCCCTGATTCTGTGCACCACGTTAAGGGCGGTCGATATTGTGTACGGCCTGTTGCAGCGAGCCTACGCCGAACGGGGCTGGGAGTGGCCGCTGCTCAAGCAGGGCGACCGCTCCCGCCCCGAACTCCTGGCAGCCCTGCGCAGCCAGCCGAATGCAGTGCTGGTTGGCAGTGCCAGCTTCTGGGAAGGTATCGACGTGCCGGGTGACGCTCTCACCTTGGTCGCCATCGACAAACTACCTTTTGCGCCTCCCGATGATCCTGTGATCGACGCCCGGATCCGCGAAAGTCGCAAGCGTGGCGGCAACCCGTTCGTGGAATTTCAGCTACCGCATGCCGCCATAGCCCTCAAACAGGGTGCCGGGCGCTTGATACGCGCCGAATCCGATTGGGGCGTGCTGATGGTGGGCGACCGCCGACTGGTCGACAAACCCTACGGCAGCCGCCTGTGGCGAGGCTTGCCGCCTTTCACCCGCACCCGCCGCCGCGAAGAAGTCGAAGCCTTCCTGCGGGCCTGGCGCGAAGCAGGCGAATAATTCGCTTCTGCGCGAGCGGTCGTTATCACGCCGTCGTTATTTAACGGCGCAGTTTGTGGCGTATCAGTTGTTTGTTTACGAAGGCGTTGCTGGGTGAGCAGGGGCTGATACATCCCCAGCCCGCGCTGCGCCCTGTGTTTCACCAGCAGTTAGGTGGGCGCCGTTCGGACATGGGAGGCCGCGGGGAAGTCGGTGGGTGCAATGGAATGGACGCCCCTACCCGAACCGGCATCCGTGTGCCTAAGTGGGGGTGCACCACCCATCCACTTTCTCGAGAGGAGCGTCCATCATGAAGGTTACAACTATCGGCATTGATTTG
>JAJUJN010000248.1 GCA_029265335.1 Alcaligenaceae bacterium | reverse complement strand
TACGGAGTCGGCATGACCTCCCAATCTTCCGCAGCCCCTCGCAGTGTCGAAGGCGACGACCCGGTGATCCAGATCACCGGCGCGCGTCAGAACAACCTCAAGAACCTCAGCCTGACCTTGCCCACTCGCCAGCTGGTGGTGGTGACAGGCGTATCGGGCTCAGGCAAGTCATCCCTGGTGTTCGACACGCTGTATGCCGAAGGGCAGCGGCGATATGTTGAGACATTCTCACCGTACGCGCGCCAGTTTCTGGATCGGATGGACAAACCGCAGGTCGACCGGATCGACGGTATTCCGCCTGCGATCGCCATCGACCAGACCAATCCGGTTCGCAGCTCGCGCAGCACTGTGGGCACCATGACCGAGCTCAACGACCATCTCAAGTTGCTGTTTGCCCGCGCTGCCACGCTCTACGATCGCGACACCGGCCGTGCGGTACGCGTCGACAACGCCGACACCATTTACCGTGATATTTCAGAACGCTGCGCCACGCTGGGCGATGACACTCGTCTGGCCATCACCTTTCCCGTGCGCGTTCCGGCCAATTTCAGCGAAGACGAAATCCGCACCTTTCTGGAGCGTCAGGGCTATGTGCGCGTTCACTCCCGCGCACCCGACCCGCACGATGCAGCGGGGCAGATGGTGCTCGATGTGGTGCAGGACCGTTTGCGTTGGGCCACCGCCGAACGCGCTCGGGTGATGGAGGCGCTGGACGCTGCACTGCGTTTGGGCAGTGGCCGCGTCGACGTGCGCTTGTTGGCCGCCGACGGCAGCGACCGAGATGTGTGGCGGTACAGCGATCAGTTGCACGACCCCGACAGCGGCAATGTGTACACCGCGCCGGTGCCCAGCCTGTTCTCGTTCAATTCACCCCTGGGCGCTTGCCCCACATGTCGCGGTTTCGGTCGTGTGATCGGCGTCGATTATGGCCTGGTGGTGCCCGACGAAAGCAAGACTTTGCGTGAAGGCGCAGTGAAGCCCTGGCAGAGCCCCTCGTTCAAGGAAATCCAGAAAGACCTGGTGCATTACGCGCAGAAGGCCGATGTTCGCTTGGATGTGCCCTGGCGTGACCTCGATGAGCGAGAGCGCAACTGGGTGCTGCAGGGTGACCCAGATTGGCGAGGGCCCGACAGCAATTGGAAGCATCAGTGGTACGGCGCTCGCCGCTATTTCGACTGGCTCGAGAGCCGTTCCTACAAAATGCACATCCGTGTGCTGCTCTCCAAATATCGCGCCTATACGCCGTGCCCCAGCTGCCGCGGCTCACGCCTGCAGCCCGACGCTCTGTTGTGGCGTGTGGGATCCCGGGCAGATGCCGACAAGGTCTTGCCAGCCGACGACCCTCGCTATTCGCGTTTCATGCCGGTGCATGCGAGTTGGTCGCGCAACGAGCTCGAGGCCTTGCCGGGGCTTTGCATCCACGATCTCATGCTGTTGCCCATCGAGCGGGTGCGCAGCTTCTTTGATGGCTTGCAATTCACCGGCGTGATGGACGCCGCGCTGGATCTTTTGCTCACCGAAGTGCGTACGCGTCTGCGTTTTCTTTGTGATGTCGGCCTGGGCTATCTCACGCTTGACCGCCAGAGCCGCACCTTGTCTGGCGGCGAGGTCCAGCGCATCAACCTCACCACGGCTCTGGGCACATCGCTGGTGAACACGCTCTTCGTGCTGGATGAGCCGTCGATTGGCCTGCATCCGCGCGACATGCATCGGGTGATCGCCATCATGCATCGCTTGCGCGACGCCGGGAATTCGCTGGTGGTCGTGGAACACGACCCGCAGGTGATGTTGGCCGCCGATCGCGTGATCGATATTGGCCCCGGGCCGGGTGAGCGCGGTGGGCATATCGTGTTCAATGGCTTGCCCGGCGAATTGCGCGCGGCGCCCACGCTTACCGGCGATTATCTGTCGGGGCGTCGTCATGTATCGGCGCCGCGGCCTCTCGAGGTGCGTGACAAAACACCGCGACTGATTCTGGAAGGTGCGCGCGAGCACAATCTGCAGAATGTGAACGTGGAGATTCCACTGGGCCGGCTGGTGGTGGTCACCGGAGTCTCGGGCTCGGGCAAGTCTACCCTGGTGCAAGACGTGCTGTATCCGGCCCTGTGCAAGGCCAAGGGCAAACCGGTCGAGGCGCCAGGCGAGTTCGACCGCCTTCTGGGCGACGACTGGCTGGCCGATGTGGTGATGGTGGATCAATCACCCATCGGTAAAACCGCCCGCTCCAACCCCGCGAGCTATGTGGGTGCGTTCGACGCGATTCGCAAGCAGTTCGCTCAAGCCCGTTTGTCGCGTGAGCGTGGCTACTCCGCCGGCACTTTCAGTTTCAATAGTGGCGACGGTCGCTGCCCCACTTGTGGTGGTACCGGGTTCGAGCACGTCGAGATGCAGTTCTTATCCGACGTTTACCTGCGCTGCCCCGATTGTGACGGTACCCGCTATCGCCCCGAAATTCGCGAAGTGACCATCGAGCGCGATGGACGCGCAGTATCGATCAGCGACGTGCTCGATATGACGGTGCACGAGGCGCTCGAGTTTTTTGCCCCGCTGGAAGGGCGAAGCGATCTGCAGCGTGCCTTGCGGCCGCTGGCGGATGTGGGCCTGGCGAATGTGCGCCTGGGCCAGCCTGTGCCCACCCTCTCGGGGGGCGAGGCGCAACGCCTCAAGTTGGCCGGCCATTTGGCGGCCGCCGCCAAGCGCGGGATTTTCGGCAGCAAGTTGGCGGTCAAAGGCAGTCTTTTCCTGTTCGACGAACCCACCACGGGCCTGCATTTCGACGACGTGGCCCGCTTGATGGGGGCGTTTCGTCAACTGCTGCAGGCTGGGCACAGCCTGGTGGTGATCGAACACAACCTCGATGTGATGCGCGCCGCTGACTGGTTGATAGACCTCGGTCCCGAGGGCGGCGACCAGGGCGGGCAGATTGTGGCTTGCGGCACACCGGCGGCGGTCATGCAGCATCCAGGGTCGCACACCGGGCGCGCCTTGCGCGAGTATGAGCAGGCATTGGGGGAGCCGGTGGCGGCCGCGGCAGAAGCTCCGGCCCGCTACGAGGTCAATGTGCAAGCCCCGCCCAGCATCGAGATTCGCCATGCGCGCGAACACAACCTGCGCAATGTGGATGTTTCCATCCCGCGCGACACCTTCACGGTGATCACCGGGGTTTCAGGCTCGGGCAAATCCACGCTGGCCTTCGATATTCTCTTCAATGAAGGCCAGCGTCGCTATCTGGAATCGCTCAACGCCTACGCGCGCTCCATTGTGCAGCCAGCGGGGCGGCCGGATGTAGACGCCATTTTCGGCATTCCGCCCACCGTGGCCATCGAACAGCGAACTAGTCGGGGCGGGCGCAAATCCACCGTGGCCACCCTCACTGAGGTGCATCACTTCCTGCGTTTGCTTTATATGAAGCTGGGCACGCAGTATTGCCCCGATTGTGACGTGCCGGTGCGTGCCCAGAGCTTCGATGTGATCGTGGCCCGCCTGCTGCGCGATCGGGAAGGTGAACACATCGGCCTGCTCGCGCCGCTGGTCACAGCGCGCAAAGGGTATTACACCGACCTCGCCAAATGGGCGGAAGGCAAGGGCTACAGTCATCTGCGAGTCGACGGCCAGTTCACCCCGGTAACTCCCTGGCCACGACTTGATCGCTATCAGGAACACGATATTGACCTGCCAGTGGCCGACCTTCTGGTGGATCGCAATCACGAAACCGATCTGCGCTCTGCCGTTCACGAAGCGCTGGAGCATGGCAAAGGGGTGTTGAAAGTACTTGGTGAGCTTACGGCGCCGCCCGCTGGCGGTGGTGTGCTGTCGCTGGCAGCCCGTCGTGCTCAGGGCTTGCGCGACGATCTCGAAGAACCGGTGTTGTCGGTGAAGCGAGCTAGTCCTTCATGCGGCACCAGCTTTCCCGAGCCCGATCCCCG
>JAJUJN010000026.1 GCA_029265335.1 Alcaligenaceae bacterium | reverse complement strand
ACAGGATCGTAACCTCCCTGGGCAAACGGATGGCAGCGGCACAAACGCTTCAGAGCCAGCCATGAACCACGAGCCACACCATGACGCCTCACGGCCTCTTCGGCATAGGCCGAGCAGGTTGGCGAAAAGCGGCAGGATGGCGGCAACCACGGGCTGACCAGATAGCGATAGGTGCGCAATGGCAACAATAAGATTGCCACGCTCCATCGCCGCAGCCGCTGTTTCATGTTGACCGCGAGCCGGCGCGAGGCGATCCAGCGGCCTTCTGGCTGCGTCTCGAACGCCCTTTGCCGTTCGTTTGAGCCAGTAGCTGGTCGGCTTCGGCGCGCAGCTGGCGCTTGAGCAGACCCTGACTGAGCTCGGGCAGCTTGGCGGCCAGGCGAACCACATAATCGCCGGCGGGCAGGCCAGCACGGCGTGCACGAAAAGCTTCGCGCCAAACCCGTTTGACCGCATTGCGATCCACCGCCCTGCGCGCGTGGCGCTTGCCCACGATCAGGCCCAGGCGCGCTCCGCAACTGGCATCAGACAGTTCAGCGGTGGGGGCTGGGGCAAGATGGATGAGTACGAAGTGCGAACTGCGGCCGATACGCTTGCCGCGGCGCAGTGCAGCCTGGAATTCGGCCGCCTTGCGCAGCCTGGCCGTGCGTGGCAAACCCAGGCGAACGTGCGTATTCGCCACTCGCTCTGCAGATTGGGTGGGATTGGGCTCCGAGCTGACGGAATCGGGCATGACTCGCGCCCATGATCGCTGTGGTGCTGTGGGCGTGCCTTTGTGCGTGCCTCTTAGACAGCGAGGCGCTTGCGGCCCTTGGCGCGGCGCGCGTTGATCACTGCTCGGCCACCACGAGTCTTCATGCGCGCACGAAAACCATGATTACGCTTGCGGCGAACGACAGAAGGCTGAAAAGTACGCTTCATGACAACATCCAGATAAAAGAATCAGAAAAGAACACCCGCGAAAACTGCGGCACCCAGGCATTCTCGCCCAGAGCTGCTCACCCGAGTAAGCGCGAGTATAAAGTGGGGTATTGCGCGGGCACTCACCCAAGCATTCTCGTGCATGCCCCAAATCGTGCATGCCCCAATAACGTGGGCCGAGATTTCGCAAAGCCCACCATTCCAGCAGAATCTGCGCTAAAAGTCAACGGCCGTTTTCAGGCGTGACCGTATATGGTAGCATCGCGCGGAGCCCCGGCCACTCTGTTTGCAGGTCGCAATTCGTGCGCCGGCGGCACCCCCGAGGATTTCATGCGCAATTTCAATGCCCCTTCGCTCGCCTGGCGCGGCCTGTTGGCCGCCGTATGCACCCTGCCTTTGCTTTCGGGCGTTGTCAGCGCCGCGCCTCCCGCCGGCGAAGTCGTGCTGGCTGCCGGCCCGGTGTACCTCAAAAGTGAGCAACACCGTGAACCGGTGCAACGCGGCGCCACGCTCGAGGCCGGCCAAACTCTGGTCACTGGCGAAGGCGGATTTGCCCACGTGCGCATGGCCGACGGCGGTCTGGTGGCGGTGCGGCCCCTGTCTGTATTCGAAATCGAAGTTTTTCAGTATGAAGGCAGCGCGCACAACGACCGCGTACGCTACCGGCTCGACGAAGGCGTGGCAAGAGCCATCACCGGTGGCGTCGGCGAAGTCAACAAAGAAGCCTTTCGTCTCAACACGCCGGTGGCAGCCGTAGGGGTACGCGGCACCGATTTCGTGGTCGCCACCACTTCCTCGGCTTCTCGCGTGGCCATCAACAGCGGCGCAGTGGTGGTGGCCGCCTTGGGCGAACACTGCTCGGCCGCCAGCTTCGGCTCCTGTGCCGACGGCGCCGTGGTGCTGGGCAAGACCGATAGCCTGCCCGGGCAGTTCGTGGAAGTGGTGCGCGGCGAGCAACTGCCGCGGCTGGTAGAAGACCCTCAGCAAACACCCGATCAACTGGCTCCGCCCCACGCCGATGAGCCCCGCGTCAACAGTTCCCAATCGCTGCCCGATACCCGCGAAGGCGAGGTCAGCGTTACCGTGGGCGTAGAAACCGGGGGCACGCCCGTGTCGCCCACGCCAGTCGAGCCGCCGCCGCCCAGCGCCAACGACATCGCCATGCCCGAGGGGGTGCACTGGGGGCGTTGGAGCTCGGCTGAGGCCGTCGACGGCGCTACCGTTCAGCGCGTGAGCGACCTCTTGAGCGAAGGCAAAGAGGTGCATGTGGTCAACACTCAGTACGGTGCTGGCTTCAACGAACGAGCCACCCAACTGCCGCGCAGTGGGCGCGCCGATTTCGTCGCGGCGGGGGGCGAAGGGGTCTGGTTGGGCGCCGACAGCTCCGCAGCCCTTAGCGTGGCCTCGGGCCGCCTGGGTGTGGATTTCGACCGCAGCAGCTTCGACACCCACGCCGAGTTCACCGATGGCGCCCGAGAGTTTCACACCCAAGCCAGCGGCACCATCAACGCGCAGGGCTTCCTGCGCTCCGACCCTGCCCTGTCCAATGCCCGTGTCACCGGCGCCCTCGGCAAAGATCTCGATTCCGCCATTACCACCGTCGAACGTCAATTCGACGATGGCCAGCTGTCCGGTATCGTGGTCTGGGGTCGCCCTTAACGTCTGTGAGCCGCCGTTCCTCGCCCAGCGAGACGCGGTCTTCGGTCTGGCGACGCTGGCTCGCGCCTTCCTTGATGCTGCTGCTGGCAGCCTATTGGCTGCTGCCCAACGTAGCCCGCTCGCTCGACACCCGCTTGCAGGCAATGCTCTTGCAGTCGGAACCCCCCACGCTGACCACGCCCATCACGCTGATCGCGCTTGATGAAGCCGCCATCGACCGAATGGGCCCCTGGCCCTGGCCGCGCAGCGTTTGGGCCGAATTGCTGGCCGGTGTACGGCAACGTCATGAACCTGCTCTGCTGGCGCTCGACGTGGTGTTTCCCGTCGACCCCAGCCAGCGCGTCGGCAACCAAGAGCTGGCCTCGGTGCTGGCGCAGGGGCCCAGCGTGATCGGTCAGTTGCTGCTGCCCGAACCGGTGGATCGCGGCCTGCCAGTCTGGACTCCCCTGCCCTCCACCCCGAACCGCTCAGCCGCCAGCCGCATCGAAGCCCAGCTTCCCGATTTTTCGGGTGTGCTGGCCAACGCGCCCCCGCTCGCCCAGAGCAGCTCAGTGGGGCACATCAATGCCGTGATCGACCCCGATGGGGTCATGCGCAAAGCCCCCGCATGGCTGTGCCAGACGCCGCCCGACACCTGCTCGCAAAGTCTGGCTCTGGCCATGATGGATGTCTTGCTGGGTTCGCCCGACTGGCAGCTGCGGCGCGGCCGATGGTACGCCCTGGAGCCGGCCTGGATGCTGAGCCCGGCAGGCCTGCCCGAGTTGACGATTCCTCTCGATGAGCATCTGCAGAGCTGGATTCCTTGGCAAGCAGAGCCCTGGCTCCCCTATTTCAGCGCCGCCGACCTCTGGGATGACAACCTTGAGCCAGGTGCCTTGAGTCAGCGCATTCTGTTGTTTGGCGGCGTTACCCTGGGCCTGGGGGACATCGCCACCTCGCCATTGCAACGCACGGTGCCCGGCATGGAGGTGCACGCCCACCTCATGCAGGGATGGCTGGCCGATGCTCTCCCCTATGAACCCCGGCACTCCCCGCTCCTGGCGCTGATGTTGGCGGCCCTGGTGGCCGTGGGCTTGATGCTGGTGGCGTCACAACCGCGAAGGGTGGCCTGGGCGGGTGGGCTGGCATGCCTGATGTTGATCGTGGCAGTGGTGCTGGCGTGGCATCTCAATCACATCATGCTGCCGTTTGCGCCGCCGCTGTTCTTTGCGTTCAGCGCCACTGCCCTGCTCATGACTCATGGCGCTGTCCGTGAGCGTCGTGCGGTGCTCGAGCGAATCGAGCCTTATCTTCCGCCACCCTTGCGCCGCCTGTTGACTGGCGGTGGCTTGCGCATCGCCGACGAAACCGGGTGGGGCACGATTCTGGTGGCCGATATCCTGGGCTACACGCGGGTTTCGCGCACGCTGCCCCTGGGTCAGGTGGCTACTTGGTGCGATCGCGGCATCGATCACATTATTCAGAATGCACAAAATCAAGGCGGCTTGCTCGATAACGTGGCTGGCGATGGCGCTTTGCTGTTGTGGCGCCAAGGTTCCGACATCGAGCAGGCCGCTGCCGCGGCAGCGGCAGCCCGCGCCATTCTGGCTGGCTTGCCGGCGGTGAACCGTGAGCTCGCCGCTCAGGGCCTGCCGCCGCTGGCCATCGGTATCGGCATCCACGCCGGCCCCTATCTGCTGGGCTCATTTGGTTCAGGTCAGAAACGCTACACCGTCGTGAGCGAAGCCGCCAATTTGGCTGCACACATTGAGCGCCAGACCCGCCTCCACCCCTGGCCGCTCTTGTTCAGTCAGACCGTGGCCGAAGCTCTCCCTCCTGACGCCACCCAGCCTGTTGCCAAACTGCAACTGGATGCAACTCGTGTGATGGCGCTTTACACTCTCACTCATCTTCCCGCCTACGACTGGCCGATACCCCTAGCCCCTGCCGCCGCTTCGCTCTCGTGACTTCCCCTAACGCCAAGCCTTTCATCCACCTCCGGGCCGTGGCTGCGATTTTGCAGCGCGTTGTCGGGCGGGCTCTAGGGGCTGCAGCATTCACCATGGGAAGTCTTGGCGCGAGCCTGCCCACTGCTACGGCAGGCGAGCCTGCCCTGCCTCCATCGTCGCCTTCACCAGCGGCTTTGGCCAGCTATGAAGCCGGGCTGGATGCCCGAGCGCGCGGCGACCTGCACCAGGCATCTTTGGCCTTCGAGCAGGCCTTACTGCTGTCGCCGCAGTTTGCTGGCGCCTGGTTCGATTACGGAGTAACGCTCTGCGATCTGGGCGACCCCACCGGCTGTCGCAATATTCTGGCCAGCGCCATCGAACAGTTCGGCCTGCCTCCCGCCCTGCGTCAAACCCTGGGCAACGTATTGCGCGTGCAGCAAGGTGAGATACGAGTGGGCCTGGGCGCGAGCACCAACTTGCTGCGGGCCACCAGCGCCGACGACCTCACGCTGCTGCTCGACGGCGTAGAAGTGCGAGCCTTTCTCGATGAAGGCTATCGTGAGCGCGGTGGCGGCCTGGCCGAAGCGGCATTGTCTTACCAAAGCGTGTGGCCGCTGCACGATTTCAATATTCGTGTCGATGCCCTTAGCCGCCGACCTTTCGATACCAGCCTGCCGGCTCTGGTGGCCGGCTACGCCGAAGTGGGCATGGGCTTGGGACGCTTTGGTCTTGAGCGTTTTGGCCTCAACGCCCGCTCGCGTGCCGGCTTGCTGGCGTTGACGGTGAATGAGGGCTATCTGGGCGGTTTGCGGGCTGCCGGCTTTTGGTTGGAACATCAGTTGAGCCCCGAAGGCGCAGTGCTGCGTGGTGCGATCGAACGTCGCAAGCCTCGCGATGGCGCCGGCTGGTACACCACCCGTCTGGCTGCCCGTGTGCCGCTCAGCCATCAATGGCGAGCCAACGCCTCTTTCGAATACGACTCGCCCCAAAGTGAACGCGCTGGCAAAAGCCAGACCCGCTACGCCTTCGATCTGCGCCACGATCGAACGCTGCCCGCGGTTGGGGGCTGGGTGCCCCGGCTGGAACTGAACGCCGGTGTGTTGCACGCGCGTGATGGCGCCGGTTATAGCCCCCTGTTTGCCAATCGGCGCAATATCCGCACCCGATGGCAGACTGGTGCCGAGCTGTCGGTGAACCTCAATCGCGATTGGCGCGTAGGGTGGAGCCTGCTGGCTGTGCGTCAAAAAGCCAGCATCCCCTTGTTCGACTATCGCGAGCTGAGCACCATGCTGTCGCTCACCTGGCGATTTGAATAACGAGGGCCGCGGGCTACCAAATCAATGACCACACCAGCTGCAGGCCATTGATGGTGCCCCCCTGTATCGAGGCGCTGAGCCGTTCCGAGATCCGATAACTGGCCCGTACCACAGCCTCGCGCCCGTTCAGCGCCTGCTCGAAGGTCACATACAGCGAATCCGACAAGCGCTTGCCCGCCACGAGGAATTGACCGGCTTCATCGCCTCGGCTCAGCTCGTTGAAGTCACCCACCACAGTCGTGTGAGGCAGAATACCGCTGATGCTGCCGCCCGTACCCGAGCGCAAACCCAACTCGTCCAGGCCTAGCTCGCTCGATAGCGGCTGATCGCCGCCCAGCATCGAAGCCGCAGCCGAAAGCAGCAAACCGGTATCGGCGCCATGAGCATCGGGCCCTCGGCCCAGCAGCAGCCAACTGAGCTTCTCGGTTTCCGGCACATCGGGAAACGAGATGAGCGAAATTTCGGGCGCTCTTGCCGTGCCGCTCACCTGCACCCCCGCCTGCACTTGCAGGTGGGGTCGCACGGCCACGATATCGAGCAAGGGGTCGTCGAGCAGCCCATCGAAAGTGACAGTGCCGCGGCGCACCTCAAGGGTCTGCCCGTAGATGCTGAAACGACCTTCACGCGTGTTCACCACGCCGGTGGCGCGCAGGCCTCCCCGCGAGTTACGCACGTTGATGGCGCCCACCAGCTCGGTATTCAAACCCATACCGGTGAGCATCATGCGATTGCCAAGGTCTACTTCGAGGTTCAAGCGCAAGGCCAAGGGTTCATTGTTCTCCGACCCCACCGCTTGATCCCGGAAATCGTCCGGCGGGTCGTTGGCCTGCACGATCACGACGTCGGACGACAGTGAGGGCAGTTCGTCGCTACCTTCCAGGCTGATCCAGCCGATATCGGCTGTTACCTTGCCCGTGATCGACATGCGGCGCGGCGAAGCTTCGATCTGTACCTGCCCCGAACCCGCTATGAAGCGATCCGCCCGCTGCACCAGGGGATACTGCGAGATCTCCACGGTGGCTCGACCCTGCGCCTCGCTCAATGACCAACCTCCCGACGCCTGCACATAGCCAGCATCGCCGAATTGTTCCACCCAGGCCTGCACGGCGGCATTGCGAGGGGTGGAACGAATGACGCTGGGAAAACGCAGCGACTCGACATCGATGCGGTCTTGCGTGAAGCGGGCCCTCAGGCTGCCGTCTAGCAGCCGGATGCCGTCGTCGATACGCACCACCCGCAAACCTTCTGCCTCGAGAGCTCCCGAGGCATCCCAATTGCCACCAGTACGCTGCAGCGACACATCGCCACGCAACTGACCGCCCAGTTCGATTTCGTCGCCAGTGAAGGCCACTGTCCAGCCCAGGTCGTTGATGGCCAGCTGCGCATTCAAGGCGACAGGCTGTGCTTCGGTGATGATCGGCACGCCATTTTGCACCTGCAACACCGTGCTGCCGTTGGCGCTGACTGAACCCAGCACCCTGCCCCGCACATCGAGTTGAAAGTTCAGGTCGCTGGAGTTGGCCGCGCGCGGCGTGGCCCGCAAGTCGAGCTGCAGCGCCTCCAGGCCCAGCGCAATCGGTGTTTCGGCCGGCAGCACGATATCACCGCTGCGTCGGCGCAATTGGAAGGTTCCCCTCAGGTTCCCGGCCTGCTCGAGATCCCAGGCGAGGTCAACCGTGAGAGGGTCGGCATTGCGCGGCAAGGCGGCCACCACCCAGGCGGGCACCAAATTCTGGATTCGGCCGGCCGTCTGCCATTCGCTGCCAGTGCCTTGCGAGCCCTCGTGCTGCAGGGTGATGCGGCGATCGTCGGGAAGATTCCAGGTGATCGTGGTGGCGCCAGCCTCCCAATGCAAGGGCGCTACGGGGCTCGGCAGCCTTACGGCCAACGCAAGGGGCTCGCCAAGCTGAATCGAGGTCTGTGGATTGGTCAGAGACAGACGCGAAATGCGGCCCTGCCAGCCCGCCGCTACGCTCCCCGCTGCCCCACCATCGGCAGCTGAAGCAGCGCCTGCGGCGTGACCCGGTTGCCAACCACCTTGCAAGGTCAGCGCTACCCGATGAGGCCCCTGCCCCAGAATGGTCAATACATCAATGGCGGGCGCGATCTCGGTGGCATCGCCAAGTTGGTTACCGTCTACCACCACACCGCCAGCCGAATCTGCCTCGGTGTCGAAAGGCATCAGCTCGCGTGCGCTGACGCCGGCGCCACCCATGTTTTCCGGCAACATCCCGGGTGGCAGAGTCACGGTGCCTTCGAGCGAAAACTCGTGATCTGTCGGCATGCCCCGCCAGCGACCCGAAAGATCGGCGCCGCCGACCAGCCCCGGCCAAATCGCGGCTGGTTGCGGCAATTGCACCCGCCAGTCGATCACATCGTCTGTGGCACCCGCCGCGCCGTTGAGCGACACATGGTTGCTTGCCAGACGAAGATCAGTGACTACCTCGGGCAGTCGCCAGCCATCCTGATGCAAGCGCACCTGTCCCACGAACGGTTCGCCACGCCAGGTGCTGCCTTCCAGCACGTCTAACTGCAGTTGCGTGCGCAGGGTTTCGGGTTGCGGGATGCCGAATTGGCCCTCGGGCCACAGAGCGCCCTCGAACTGGGCATCCAGGGCCACATTCAAACGGGCGGCCGGCGCCGCGCTCATCCAGGCCGATGGCTCGAATCCCTCGACCTTGAGCGTGAGCGCAGAGACTGGCAAGGTTTCGGAAAACGGTGCCACTTTGGCCGTGGCCTGTAAGTTGAGTGAGTAACCCGAGCCGTCGGCCTCCACCTGCAGGTCGGCGAGGGTACCTCGCGCGGCAAGGTTCACACGGGCGAATTCGTCGCCCTGCTGTATCGACAACACCAATTTGGCGTCGACGGTGGGCGCATTCTCGGCAGGAGCTGCCGCGTCGGCAGCGTGAATGGCGGGCGCTTCTTCATCAGCCGCCGCCGCTGCGGCAGTGTCGTCCGCGGCTGCAGTGGCCGGCCCGAGCAGAATTTGCCCGTGCGCATGCAAGCTGGCGTCGGGCGCGCGTACCTCGATGCCCTCCAGGCCCAATACCAGGCCGTCGGCGTTCAAGTTGGCGTGCAGCGCTGCCTGATCCACCTCGATCGGCATCGCGATACCCTCGCGCCCCAATCTCAATTCGTTCACCGCCAGCCGTTGCACGCTCACCCCTATGGGGAGGTCGGGCCACTGCGGCATGTCAGGGATACGGAAGGGTTCGTTAGGGTCGGGCTCCGCAGCCGGGGGCAAATCGAGTATCAGTCGATGTACCGAGGCTTCCACGATATCGAGCCGGCGATCGAGCAGAGCCGGCCAATTCACCTCAAAGCGGAGGTCGTCGGCCTCGATGGAAAGATCGAAGCCACGGAACTCCAGGCGCTCTACCTGCAAACCGTAGTAGAGAGAACCCGAGACGCCAGCGGCGTAGCCCTCGCCTCCGAGGGCCATGGCAACCCGGAGCACCACCGCTGCCCCATACGACGAACCTACCAGAAACAACAGCAGGCTGGCCGCGGCCATCAGGATCAACAACAAGCCCACCACAAATCCCCGTGGCGGGCGCTTGACGGCATGAATCAAAACGCGATTCCCAGTGAGAAACTCAAACGCAAACGCTTGTCACGCGTCGCGTAGGCAAGGTCGACAAAGATCGGGCCCGCCGGCGTGCGCACGCGCAGGCCGGTACCCACGCCCACAGCGATGTCCATATCGCGGAAGTCTTCGGCCGCATCGCCAGCATCCACAAAAAACCCAACCCCGAACATATCGGTGAAGTAATGCTGATACTCGATGCTGGCCACCGCCAAGGCGTTGGCGCCAATTACGGCGTCGCCGACGTCGCGACCCAGACTGAGATACCGATATCCGCGAATGGTTCGGGCGCCCCCGGTACGAAAACCGAAGTTTGCCGGAATATTGGCACTGCCGTGCGTCCACACTTTGCCCACCTCGCCACGCACGGTGAGCAGGTCTCGTTCGCCGATGGGCCACCAATATTGCCCACGGGCCTGCAGGCGAGTGAAAGGCTCGAAGCCATCCAGCGCCGTACCCGCTCCCACGCCGAACGCCACCACGTTGCCGGAACGGGGGTTGTAGCGGTTGTCGACATCGCGTCGCAACCATTCCCAGGCCCCCACGATCGACGGCAGATCGTAGGCCACGTTGCCGTAGCGAACTTTTTCGTAGCCGGCGGTGACACTCAGGTTGGTTTCGAACTGCACCCGGCTATCGCCAGCGGCGTGACGGGTTTGGCTGCGCACCCAGCCACCGGCAACCTTGCGCACGTCCTGGCCCTCGATGTCGGTGTGTTCAGCCAAGAGACCGAATTTGTCGCGGTAACCCCGACTGTTCGGTGGCAGCAGCACATCGGCAAAAGCCATCTGGCGCTTGCGGTCGATGCCCGCCCCTGTTTGCAATTCCACGGCCCGGCCAAACACCACGTTCTGGCGGTACATCGCCTCGGCCCGCAGGCCAACGTCGCTGTCGATGCCCAGACCGAGATCAAGACGATGGCGGTCGGCCTCGGTCACCGTGACCTTCACCGGCACCACCGCCTGCTCTTGCTGCATGAAGCGAGCGAACCGCCCGGTGCGTGGCGGCGCATCGGTACCGGTGGCTTCGGCCACTGTGGCGGCCGACGTACCGATCTGGGGGGCGCTTTCAACGGCGCTGGCGTCGATCTGTCGCACCACCTCGCGAGTTTCGAGGTTGATGTCGATCGCCGAAAAAAACACCGTTCGCTGCAGCTCCTGCTGCCAGCTCACCAGTTGTCGGCGGTCGTAAGGCGTGCTGCCCGGCTGATAGCGCACATAGCGTGACACCAACGACGAAGGGACTTTGTCGAAACCCTCGGTTTCGAGCTCGCCCAGCAGAATCTGCGGCCCGCTGGTCACCACCACGTCGAGATCCACCGCGGCCGCGGGCGCATCCACCAGGGCTCGCGAGTGAGTGATGCGGGCCAAGGCGAAGTCGACGCCTGCCACGCTGCCCAGAAGATCTCGTTTGGCCGATTCCCACTCATCGTTGCGGAAGGGCGCGCCTTCTCGGAGACTCCAATCGCGCAGCAAGCGCTGCCGGCGTTCTTCGAATGCCTCACCCGCGATGGCGCCTTCAAAAACAATATCGACCTCGCGGATGGTGGCGCGCTCACCGGGCCGGATCACGATGTCCCAGGTTTCACCAAACTGATCAACGTTGGCCTCGAGCGTGACGTGCGGGCTGAAGTAGCCTTCGGTAGCGAGCGCGGCAATGGTGACATCGCGCGCGCGCCGTCGCAGTCGCTCGATCTCGCCCCCGTCCTGGTCTTGTGAGAGTTGGGCAATGCGCGTGACCGACGAGGTAACCGCCTGGAGCACGGCGGGAGGCACGCCTCCTGGGTCGATGGTGACCTCGGGGACAGCATTGGGTGGGGCGGCAGCCTTCGACACGCCTTCAGCGTCTGGCTGATTTACGCGCGCGGCACATCCCATGAGCAGGCATGCCAGCACCCAGACCAGCAAGCCGAAACGCAGCTGGGCGTTTGCTGCCATGGCTCAGGTGTTTTGTACGACGATACTGGGAAAGCGCGAAGACATGTCGCGCGCCTGGACGGCAATGCGCCCCGCCAGGCGCCGTGCAATGGCACGATAGGCAGCAGTTTCGGGGCTATCGGGCGCCGCAACCACTGTGGGTCGGCCGGCGTCGGTTTGCTCACGAATGGGCAGCGAGAGGGGCAGACCGCCCAACCAGGAGACCTCGTATTGCTGAGCCATGCGCTCGCCCCCGCCCTCACCAAAGATATGTTCGATATGGCCACAGTTCGAACAAACGTGCATGGCCATGTT
This sequence comes from Alcaligenaceae bacterium, assembly GCA_029265335.1. Taxonomy (GTDB): domain Bacteria; phylum Pseudomonadota; class Gammaproteobacteria; order Burkholderiales; family Burkholderiaceae_B; genus Verticiella. Next base: position 447 of record JAJUJN010000026.1, on the reverse strand, counting down.
TTCGACGATGCCGAGTATGGGAATGCCGACTTTCTCGAACATGCGCAACCCTCGGCGGGCGTCGATCAACGCGATATCCTGCGGAGTGGTAACGATCACGGCTCCCGCTACCGGCACTTTCTGCGACAGGGTGAGCTGGATGTCGCCCGTGCCCGGCGGCATATCCACCAGCAGGTAATCGAGGTTGTCCCAGTTGGTTTTACGCAGGAGCTGCTCGAGGGCCTGCGTGACCCTGGGGCCGCGCCACACCATCGGGGTTTCGGGTTCCACAAAAAAACCAATGGAATTCACGTGCAACCCGTGCCCTTGAAGGGGGTCCATCGTGGCCCCATCTTTGCTGGGTGGCTTGCCCGTGACACCCAGCATGGTGGGCTGGCTGGGGCCGTAGATATCGGCGTCGATCACTCCCACCCGTGCGCCTTCGGCCGCCAGGGCCAGCGCCAGGTT
>JAJUJN010000508.1 GCA_029265335.1 Alcaligenaceae bacterium | reverse complement strand
GGCAAAGGTGTGGTCGATCGCATCAGTACCGACCTGGCAGTGATCGACGTCACCCCCGATGGTCTCAAGCTGGTGGAACTCGCTCCTGGGGTAACGGTCGATGAAGTGATCGAAAAGACAGCAGCGCCGCTCGATGTGGCGGCAGTGGCCGTCTGAGAGTTTGAATGTTGATTTTGAGGAACCCAATGGGATGAGCGTGTGGCGGCAGGCCTGGCGAATGACATGGCGCGACTGGCGGGCCGGCGAGCTCACGTTGATTCTGGCGGCGTTGGTGGTGGCGGTGGCGTCGGTCACCAGCGTCGGGTTCCTGTCTGATCGCCTGCAGCTGGCATTAGCGCGCGACGCCGCGCAGTTGCTGGGCGGCGACCTAGTGTTGGTAGATCGCGAGCCCATCGCCGATCAAGCGCGTGTGCAGGCCCAGGCGCAAGACCTGAGGAGCGTGGATACCGTCGTCTTCCCGTCTATGGTGCTGGCTGGCGAAGGCATGGCTGCACGCTCACAGCTGGCCTCGGTGAAAGCGGTGGGCGAGGGCTATCCCTTGCGCGGCGAAGTCCGTTTGCACAAGCACGAGGCCGAGGGCACACAGGTTCTGGCCGAAGGCTACGACAACAGCGTGGCGGCCACCTCGGTGCCGGCGCCCGGCACGGTTTGGGTCGATCCGCGCCTGCTGCCTCAACTCGACGTACAGCGTGGCGATGTGCTCACCCTGGGTGAGCGCGAATTCACCGTGGCAGAGGTGATTGCCTACGAGCCCGATCGTGGCAGCAACTTCGTGAATCTGGCGCCACGCGTGATGCTCAATTGGCAAGACTTGGCGAGCACCGGCCTGATCGCGCCCGGCAGTCGCGTCACGTGGCGCTACATTGTGGCCGGTGAGCCGAGCGCTGTAGCCAGCTACGCCAGTTGGGCCAACGAGCAGCTCGAAGGGTTGCGGCGCATCGAAACCCTGGAGAGTGGGCGGCCCGAGATGCAGCTCACGCTGGATCGCGCACAGCGATTTTTGTCGCTGGTGGCCATGCTTGCGGTCTTGATCGCCACGGTGGCGGTGGCGCTGGCCGCGCGCCGCTATCTGCTCCGCCATGTGAGCAGTGTGGCGGTAATGCGCTGTCTGGGCGCCACGCAAGGGGAATTGGCTCGCGTGATGGCGCTCGAGTTTCTGGGCGTGGGGCTGGTCGGCGCCTTGCTGGGCGCCACGGTAGGGTATCTGGCCCATCTGGGCCTGCTGGCCATACTGGCCGATCTGATTCGTACCGAGTTACCGCCTCCGTCTTGGTTGCCGGGCACGCAAGGCCTGGTCGTGGGTTTGTGGCTGTTGCTGGGGTTTGCCTTGCCGTCGCTGGAACAGCTGCGACGAGTGCCACCGGCACGCGTGTTGCGTCAGGAGTCCGGCCTACCCGCCGCTCGCACCCTGGTGGGCTACACCGTCGGTGGTCTGGGTTTTGTGGCGCTGCTCATCTGGGTAGCCGACAGCGTGTGGTTGGGTGGGCTCACTGCCGCAGGGTTCCTGTTGGCCTTCGCCGTTTTTGCGGCTTTGGCGGGTGT
>JAJUJN010000185.1 GCA_029265335.1 Alcaligenaceae bacterium | reverse complement strand
GCTTTGGCCGCCAACCCCTCGGTGCCGGCGACCAATGTGGCCGAATTGCTGGAATATGCGCGCGCCAACCCGGGTGAGCTCAACTACGGTACCTCGGGCGCCGGCTCCGGCCAGCACGTGATGATGGTGCTGATCGGCGCCAATGAGGGGGTGGACATGGTGCACGTGCCCTATCGTGGCGCGGGACCGATGACCAACGATCTGGTGGCTGGCCACATTCAGTTGGGCGTGAGCACAGTGGCAGCACTCAAGCCTTTCATGGATGCCGAGTCGCTCAATATTCTCGCCACCACCGAAGCCGAGCGCTTTGAAGGCACACCCGACATCCCCACCGTGGCCGAAACCCTGCCCGGGGTCACGCTCTCTCCCTGGATGGGGTATTTCGGCCCTCCGGGAATGCCGGAAGAGAAAGTGGAAAAAATTGCCGCAGCCATTTCGCAAGCGCTGGAGCAGGAAGATGTGCGTGACGCCCTCTACCAATTGGGCCTGCAGACCATCAACGACGATGCCGCCACCTTTGCAGCGAGCATCCAGGCCGAGTACGACGAATTCGGTGAAGTGATTCGCAGCAATAACGTGACGCTGAACTGATCTCTGTGATGCTCGAACAAGAGATCAAGCTTCATATTCCTTCGGTGTCGGTGCCAGCCGTTCGACGTCAGCTCATGGCGCTGCCGGGCAGCGGCGCCGAGCGGCTGCACGCCATGTATTTCGACACGCCAGACCGTCAGTTGGCTCGCCAAAAGATGGCCTTGCGGCTGCGGCGCGAGGGTGGACACTGGGTGCAAACGCTGAAGGCGTCGGCTGGCGACGCGTTTTCTCGGCACGAGTTCAATCACGCGCGGCCTGAAGCGGCACTTGATTTGTCGGTGTACGAGCAAACGCCTATGGCCGCGCACCTGCAGGCGCTGCAAGGTCGGCTGGTTGTGCGGTATGAAACTGAGGTGGCGCGTCTTAGCCGCGAGTTTCGGGAATCCGAAGGCAGGGTGGAGGCGGTGCTGGATCATGGCGAAATCCGGGCTGGCGAGCTGGTGCTGCCGGTGGCCGAGATGGAGTTCGAGCACCTCGACGGGAGTGTGGCCAGCATGTTCGGTTTGGCTGAGCGTTGGTGTGGGGAGCACCACCTCATCCTCGACCTGCGCAGCAAAGCCGAGCAGGGTGATGGGCTAGCCCAGGCATGGCACTCTGCGCAAGGGTGCAAAACCTCTGCCGAGCGGCAAGCCGCCGCTTGGCAGCGTTATTGGCAACCCCAGCGGGTGCAAGCCGAGGCAACGCCGGCAGGGGCTGCTGATGAGTCGCTGCGCGCGGTCACCGCGAGGTATCTGGAGCAAATCGTGGGCAATGCCAGCCTGCTGGCGGATGCCCACCAACAGGGCTTGTCTCTGGCGGTGCGCGAGGAGGCGCAGCAACTGTGGCGGAGTGGGGTAAAGAACTTGCTTGCGGCGTGGGAGCAGTTTGAAGGTGTTACGCCCTTGCCACCCGCAAACCTGCGAGAGTTGGCACGTGACTTTTTGCGGCGCACAGAGGGCATGAAAAAAGGCGAGCCCGCCGCCAGCAGCGAGCTCGCCTCACCTGAATGGCAGATCTGGCAGTTGCGCATGCTCGCTTGGAGCACGCTGCCCGACAGCCACTGAGCAAACGATCAGTTGCCCTTTTCGAGGCCCACTTCGTCGGCGATTTCCGCCCAGCGATCGAGTTCGCTCTGCACGAAGGTTGGGAAGTCGTCGCTGCCCGGGCCATCAGTAATTGCGCCGTACTCTTTCCAGAGCTTCTGAATTTCTTCGGTTTCAAGCGCTTGCCACATCAGATCCTGCATGGCTTCGGCGATCTCTTCCGGCAGGTCGGCCGGAGCGAAGAAGCCATACCAGGTGGTGACGGCCAGGTCGATGCCCGATTCTTGCAAGGTGGGAACGTCGGGCAGGGCGAAGGAGCGATCGGGCGAGGTGACCGCGAGCGCGTTGAGAGTGCCCGCACGAATCTGGCCCAGGGCCGAGGGCATGGTTTCGAACATCAGCTGAATCTGTTGGCCGAGGAGGTCGGTAATGGCCGGTCCGCTACCCTTGTAGTGAATGCCCTCCATCTCGGTTCCGGTCTGGCGCTTGAACGCTTCGGTGGTGAGGTGGTGCAAGCCACCCTTGCCGCCCGTGCCGTAGTTGAGTTCGCCAGGGTTGGCCTTGGCGTACTCGATGAGCTCTTCGAGCGTTTGATAGGGAGCGTCTTTGTGCACCAGCACGACGTTGGGCACCGTGGCAAACAGACCGATGGGCAACAGATCGGTGGCGGTGTCGTAGGGTACTTCGTAGACCACGGGCAAAATGGTGTGGTGAACCGCACCAAAGAGGAAGTGGTGACCGTCTGGGTCGGCGCGCACCACGTCGTGGGCGCCGATCATGCCGGCCGCACCGCCGCGGTTCTCAACCACAAAGGTGCCGCCCGAAATCTTGGACATGGCCTGAGCAAGCGGGCGCGCGAGGGTATCGAGCGAACCGCCGGCCGAAGCGGGCACTACCAGTCGGACGGGGCGATCGCCGGGCCAGTCGGCGGCAGCGGCAGTGAGGGGGAGCGTGCCTGCCGCGAGCGCGGCAGCGGTGAGGGACAAGGTTCTGAGGGACATCTTGGAGGCTCTCCTGTATGACGTGCGTGATGTCGAGAATGGGAACAACCTTGGGGTGCTGCAGACGCTGTGCTGCATGAGCACCAGCCAGAATGCCGTGCTGGCACGCTGGCTGGGGGCGCCTTAGGCCTTGCCGGCGCCCCGCGAGGTGGGGCGCTTGGCCAGCTCGCGAATGGCGTCGGCCTTGGGCTCGAAACCCAAGCCGGGAGTGGTGGGCAGCGTCAGCCAACCGTTCTCGGGTTCGGGGAATCCTTGATAGATCTGCCGCATCATTTCTACGGCCACCAAATGCCACTCCACGCGGCCGCCGTTGGCCAGACCGGCGTTGAAATGCATATTGTGCAGAGGCCAGGCGCCGCCATTGGCCACGCCCACGCCAAAGGCGTCGGCCATGCCGGCGATGCGCACAGCTTGCGTGTAGCCGCCAGTGATCACCACGTTGGGCTGCACCACATCTACAGCGCCGGCCACCAGCATGTCGCGGAAGCGGAAGGCGAGCCATTCGTTCTGTCCAGCCGCCACGGCGATGCCGGTGCGCCGACGCAGATCTGCCATGGCAAGCACGTTGTTCTGGCTGATGGGTTCTTCGAAGAAGCCGATGTCGTAATCCACAATGTTGCGAGCGAGCTTTTCGGCGTGATAGGCGTCGAGGCTGCAGTTGGCGTCGACGTAAATGCTGCCTTCGTTGCCGATGGCCTCGCGCACCGCCTTCACCCGGCGGGCGTCTTCTTTGATGACGTCGCCCAGCAGGCGGGGCTCATCGCGGCGTTGCATGCCGTGGTGGCCCACCACCATTTTGAGATGGCTGAAGCCCATGTCGAGGCAGGCGCGAGCTGAATCCACCAGGGCGGGTTCATCGAGGAAGCCGAAACCAAAGGTGGCATACAGTGGTACCTTGGGCCGTGCACCGCCCAGAAGTTTCCAGATGGGCTGCTGCAGGGCTTTGCCTTTGATGTCCCACAGGGCGATATCGATGGCCGCAATGGCGTGCATGCCATAACCGGTTTGACCGCGCGGCGAAATCAGCCAATAGAGTTTGTCCCAGATGGCTTCGGTGCACAGCGCATCCATTCCCACAATGGCGGGCGCTGCGATATCGTTCACGATAGTGCCGATGACTTCTTCTTCGGTGATGGCGGTGAAGCCGTAGCCCGTGATGCCGGCATCGGTTTCGATCTCGATGTGGCAGGCAGACAACGAAGTTTCGCGCCGGATGTCACCGGCCCGAAACTCAATAGGAATATTCAGAGGAATGGCGCGTACCTGTGTGATCTTCACGAGGCCTCCAAGTGCGGGGCAACGGGTGCGCCCCAATGAAACGAATGTAAAGTGAACGACAACGCAGCTCGGCCAGCCAGATGGGCCAAGATGGAGAGCGTGCGGTTTTTGGTAGGGCTTTCATGGTATACCAAAAACACTGGCAAGAGAACACAATATCGGTAGGGTAAAACCCTTTCCGGGAAGCAGCATGAAGATCGACTCCTCAATTGGTATACCGACGTCTTTCGTTTCCAATCAAGACCGCGCCGAGGGAAGCTTGGGCGACCGCCTCACGCGTGGTATTGAAGAAGACATTCTCACGGGGCGCTTGCTGCCTGGCGATCGGCTCGACGAACGTGCCCTGGCTGAACGCTACGGCGTTTCACGTACGCCGGTTCGAGAGGCGCTGCGGCAGCTCTCCACCATGGGGCTGGTGAGTGTGCAACTGCGTCAAGGCGCGCGTGTGGCTTCGCTCGAACTTACCGAGTTGCTGGAAATGATGGAAACCATGACGGTGCTCGAGGCCGAAACTGCCCGCTTGGCGGCACGCCGCATGACCCCGGCCGAACGCGAGCAGCTGCAGGCTATTCACCACGCAGCAGCCGAAGCCTTGGCACGCGAGGATACGGGGCGCTTCAATGAGCTCAATTGGCATTTGCATCAATCCATCTTTCAGGGTTGTCGCAATCGGTTTCTGGCCGAGCAGGCTCGTACGCTGCGCTTGCGTGTGCATTTCTACCGTTGTTACCTGATGCGTGTTAACGACGGCAAGGAATTGGCGCAACGGCAGCACGATTTGTTGGTGTCTGCCGTGGTGAGAGGCGATGGCGATGCCGCATTCGACCTCATGCGGGAGCATCTCACCTTGTCGGCAGAGCGCATGTCGGATCTCGTGGCGTTGTTGCCGCGCGAGGCTGAGTATGAGCGACAGGCCACTGAGAGCCCAGCTGCCGAGCTCGGGCCGGTGGCGGCCGCCGAGTCGGCTGGCGGAGCCTGAGCGCGCGCTGGCGCAACCCCTCGCGTGTCCTCGCAACGCCTTGCGCATGGTCGCACGCCCTCGGGTCGGGAGGTGAATAGTCCAAAAACAAGGGCCCGCTCCACAAACGGAGGGGCCCAAGCTGAATGATTCGGAATTGGCGCAAGCCGCGCTGGTGGCGGCTCGCCCCCGGCCACTGCAGGCGGC